>JAFGVF010000241.1 GCA_016938155.1 Candidatus Cloacimonadota bacterium | reverse complement strand
TTTCCACAACGGGATATTCACATTAAAAGCAATGAAAAAGGCGTACTGTTATAGATTTCAAAGGCTACTCTCGGGTAGCCTTTCCTTTACAAAATAAGTACCAATATAAGCACTGAGGGGAGTTATTTTCTTAAACCTATTTCCTCATAAACAGGATGACAAAATAAATAATTCTTTACTTACATAGAGGTGGAGAGATATTCGATTCATTCAGATAAATGGGAGTCAGCAAAATGGCAAAGATATCAATAGCCAGCAGAAAGTTTCTGCCGAAAGATGTAATAATAATTCATGAAGATCGCGATATTCTGGTCGTTGATAAACCGGCAGGAATTCTAACAATTGCCACAGATGCAGAAGAGACTAATACACTTTATTATATGCTTACCGATTATGTTCGAAAAGGGAATCCTAAGTCTATCTACAGGATTTTTATCGTCCATCGCCTCGATAAGGATACATCAGGGATAATTGTTTTCGCTAAGTCTGAACAGGCTAAGAAGTACCTTCAAGACAATTGGGAGAAAACCGAAAAACATTATTTAGCATTAGTTGCAGGTACTTTTAAAGAGAAAACCGGAGTTCTGGAGTCGTATCTGGTTGAAAATAAAGCTCATAATGTTTATTCTACACCGGACAGCACACTTGGTAAACTTGCCCGTACGGAGTATAAAGTTCTTAAAGAATCCAATAATTTCTCGCTTCTCGACATCACTCTGCACACCGGTAGAAAGCATCAGATCAGAGTGCAGTTTGCCGACATCAATCATCCATTGGCAGGCGACAAAAAATACGGAGTTGAGAAGGTAAAGTTCAACAGACTTGGATTGCATAGTTATTCACTCTCTTTTGACCATCCTTACAGCAAGGAACGCGTTACTTTCAGAACCAAGATTCCCGCATTTGTCCACAAACTCATTGGTAGTTATAAAGTTGAGAGTGAAGCACTGAAAGAGTAATCTCCCGATATCAACTCGCAGCAAGTCCCTCTGAAGATAAGAGGGCAAGCAGGGATGCGTGCCCTACAGTAAGACATGCTTCCAGCCTGTAAAATTTCTTAGTTTACATAATATAGTTTTCGAAAATCGAAAATCATACGCTACACGCCTGTGTTTATCATATTTCATACTTCAAATCCCGATGCGTTGCTCCTGCGGGTCTCCTGCGGGTCTCTTGCGGATATCCTGGGCAGAGGCGTAGGAGGAGCGGAAGAGATTCGGGTGTCAACCTTGTCATGGATGGAAACGGATGATTGAGATCTACCGAGCAGGGAATAACTTAACCCTCTTGCTCAATGCCTTAGATCCACTTATTAATTAAGGTTACATGAGAATTAAGAAGTCTCATATTTATAAAGTCTGACAAATTACAGAAATTACTTGCCATATTTCTGCGACTCTAATCATATATATTATTCAAAACTAAAACGGTTTTGAGAATACAAAATGAGAGGCTTTAATGGCAAGATTGTTTCGCAAGGAGTTTCATCAGTATTCCAATACCTGGACCTTTAAAAAGGCTGTTCATGACACATCTGTCGATGATCTTTTCTATTGGAAATATAAAGATGAAAACGGGAATATCATTTTTCACTTCAACTCTGATGTTGAGCGATTACCCCGCTTCTCTTTGTCCGTAAAAATAGTTTATAACCCCGAAACGGAAGAGATTCTGGAACATACATGCCGTGAGTGTACCGGTAAAGAATCATGTGATCATTTCATCACGGTTCTTAACTATGCATACACTTATCTGAGCACAGATATTATAGACGGAAAAGAAAGAGTTACTTATCAGAACAATGTGCTTACTTTCAATGAATACTGGGAGAAGTTGATGTTGGAGAGTGAAATCGAGATAAGTGATATCTATGACCCCAACTCCGATAAAATCCGTATCTATTTTAATAAGTACGCTCCGTTCAATATCCGGCTTGTATCAACTCTTATAGCCGGAAAAGAACCACTTCATGAGTTACCCGAAGATTTGATAAAGGCAAAAAGACAGATAAACTATCTGCCTGATGAAGAAATTCTGTTACATAAGCTGATACAAACCCACAAATGCTCCTATAGCGGTAAAGGAGTGTTTTACACAATCTATAAGGATGATTTCGTTCATCTCCTGCCTGTGCTGAAATTATTGCAGCAGAAGGTGTTTATTAAAGAAACAGGTGATAAAATTCACTTCTCTGATGAACCACTCTCCATTAACTTCCGGATACGGATGATTGATGAAGATAATTATCTGCTCACACAGACTTATAAAGAAAAGATAACAACCTTCTTTCTGGGGAATACAACCTATATCTTTTTGAGAAATGTGATATATTCAAAGTTTTTCCCTTTTCAACCGGAGATAATGAGAGAAATTCTGAAGGGTGGCTTGCACCTGAAAAAGCATGATTTGGTTTATTATTACACTGTAGTATCCAAGCAATTGGCTTTAATGCAGTCATATCTGGATTTCGATGAAGAGATTCCCATCCCGGAGGTTTATGATAATCGACCGACCGTCAACTTTCATCTCAACAGAAGCGGGAAAAAGATTGTAATGGATGGCTTTTTGGAGTATGCTCCTGATGCACATCTCCCAATTTCTCTGCTCAGAATGGATGCAAACCTGATTAAATATGAAATAGGGAAGAAGCAATACTGGTTCTATGTCCCTCCTCAAACTATTAATGAAGTAATGACTTTCCTGCGTTCATTACCGCTTTACCAGGTCAACAAACTGAATGAAGAAATGGCTCTGGAATTTGAAGGAGAACTTCAGATAGATGCCCTTAAAAAAACAATATTCGACCTTTCGGAAGAAAATTGGAACATAGAAGTATCTCCTGAACTTAAAAAGGATTTCATCTATAAAGTCCAGTTGAATGTTGAGATAAAGGCACATCGAAAAGAGGATATCGATTGGTTTGACTATGAGGTTGAATACACCTATCGGGATATGAAGTTTACGCATGAAGAACTTAAGAAGTTCTTTAAAACGAAACAGAAATTCATGAAACTTCAGGACGGTAGGCTGTTGTATTTCATGGATAGGAAGACCTTTGATGATGTCGAGAAGTTGCTTGAACGCAGCAAAGAACAAAAAGACAAGATCTACGGTATGGCAGTGTATAATTTACCGTATCTATATAAATTATCAGAAGATAATCCTGTTATTAAGGTGTTTGGAGACAAGTTTCTGGCTAATATGTACAATGATATCATGACAAGAGGTAGAGAACATAAAGACGAAATTCCGCCTTCACTTGCACCAATAATGAGAAATTATCAGAAATCAGGCTTTCATTGGATGAAGATGCTGGAACGGTACCATCTAAGCGGTATTCTGGCAGACGAAATGGGGCTTGGTAAGACAATCCAGGCTATCTCGGTTCTTACAAATCAACCGGAAGATTCACTTTCCTTAGTTGTTTGCCCTAAAACACTGGTTTATAACTGGGCAGCAGAGTTCAACAAGTTCAATTCCGCCATGCATTACTCGGTTCTGGAGGGAAGCAAAGCCCAAAGAGAAGAGATATTGGAGAATATGAAAAGCGGAATTATTATTGCCTCTTTTTCTATCATCGTTAATGATTTAGACCTCTTGCAGGACAAGAAGTTCCGCTATGTCATTCTCGATGAAGCACAGCACATTAAGAATGTCAGTTCTCACCGCACTAAAGCAATCAAGAAGCTGAATACTGAGAGACGGCTTGCTCTTACGGGAACACCTATGGAGAATAATCTGGATGAATTATGGTCGATATTCGACTTCCTGATGCCCGGTTTGCTGCCGTCGAGAAAGAGATTTAAAAATATGTATATCTCCGGTGATGATGCGTCAAATCTTACAAGCCTGATATCTCCTTTCATTTTGAGGAGGAGGAAGAAGGATGTATTGGTTGAGCTTCCTGATAAGCAGGAACAGATAATTCCCGCTAAGATGACCACTTTCCAGGAAAAGGTTTACTTACAAGTGCTGGATGAGATAAAGAAGTCACTTATGCCCGTCATTGACGAAGACGGGAATGTCGTACAAAATCGCCAAACCTATGTGCATATTTTGGCAGGTTTAACTAAGCTTAGACAGATTTGCAATCATCCCGCCCTGATTGATGGCAGCTTCAAATCAGAACCGGATCTTTCAGGCAAGATGGAGATGTTGTTTGAATTGGTTAACGAAGCTCTTGATAGTGGGCGTAAGATACTCATATTCAGCCAATTTGTGGAAATGTTGAAACTCATAAAAAATCAATTGAGTAAGATGCAGGTTCCTTATGAATATATGGATGGAGGCACTAAAAACAGGCAGGAAAGAATTGACCATTTCAATGACAATCATAACATTAAAATATTCTTAATCAGCCTTAAAACGGGAGGTTTCGGAATTAACCTCACTTCTGCCGATACAGTCATTATTGTGGACCCGTGGTGGAATCCGATGGTAGAGAATCAGGCAATCGACAGAACACACCGTATCGGGCAGACAAAGAAAGTGCAGGTATATAAACTGATTACCAAAGGTACTGTTGAGGAGAAGATACTCAGCTTGCAAAAGAATAAGAAAGAGCTGTTTGATTATATCATAGAGCAAGGTGAAAGTGTTTTCCAGGCACTTACGCTTGATGATTTACATAAGTTATTCACTTACTAAGGCGGTTTGAATGAATAGAATAATTCCCAACCCAATCACAATTATATCCGGTAACGGATACTGTTCCTTTGATAGGTTCATTTTGGAGTTTGACGATGAGTTTGAAAAATATCATAAACCTTTCAATGACCTCCTGGAAAAAATTATTGAAAACCAAACACAGCCTTCAAAATCTGTGAAAGTCAAATGTATATATGAACCGACTTTGGCTACAGAAGAGTATATTCTTACTGTTGAAAAGCATTTGATTTCAGTTCAATGCTTCGACGGGGCAGGTTTCTTCTATGCAATCCAAACCTTACGGCAATGTATAAGTAAGAATGCGGAAGGGTTGCTTACTTTTCCCATAATGGTTGTTAAGGATAAACCAAGATTCAAATGGAGAGGACTGCACCTGGATGTGTGCAGACATTTCTTCCGCATTGATGAGATTAAGAGAGTCTTGGATTTGATGGGAATGTATAAACTGAATCGTTTCCATTGGCATCTGACAGAAGATCAGGGCTGGCGGATTGAGATAAAGAAGTATCCGCTCCTAACTGAGAAGTCTGCATGGAGAACCGAGAAAGACGGTAGCAGATACGGAGGATTCTATACTCAGGATGAGATAAAAGAAGTTGTGGCTTATGCAGCAGAGAGATTCATCTCGGTAGTTCCGGAGATAGAACTCCCCGGACATGCTCAGGCTGCATTATCAGCTTATCCTCAATACTCCTGTACAGGGGGTCCATTTGAAGTATGGAATGATTGGGGAGTATCGGATGAAGTCTATTGTGCCGGGAAAGACTCAACCTTTGAGTTCCTGAATGATATAATTAATGAGGTTTGCACTCTCTTCCCGAGCGAGTATTTCCATATCGGGGGAGATGAATGCCCCAAGACCAGGTGGCATGAATGTCCGGATTGCCGTAAACGAATGAAGCAGGAAGGTCTTTCCAACGAAGAGGAACTCCAGAGTTGGTTTATCAGGCGGATAGAGAAAACTTTGCTTCAGCAGGGTAAAATCCTCATCGGTTGGGATGAAATATTAGAAGGTGGACTTGCAGAAAGTGCCGTCGTGATGTCCTGGAGAGGAACTGAAGGCGGTATCAAGGCAGTTAAACGAGGCAATAAGGCTATAATGACTCCCTGGGCAAGTATGTATTTCGATAAGCGACCTTATGAAGAAGACAAGAAAGTTAATCTTCCCATCCTTACATGGGAGGATGTGTATAATTATGACCCGCTGCCACAAGAACTCAATGAAGCAGAACAGAAACTGATAATCGGAGCTCAGGCAAATGTCTGGACAGAACATATCCACACTGAAGAAGAGCTGGAATATATGCTTATTCCACGCTTGTTTCCGCTATCGGAGATACTCTGGGCATCTCCCGAAAGAAAGGATATTGAAAGTTTTAGATGGTTATTGAAAAGGCACATGGAATTCCTGATTCAAAAAGGGTACAATTTTGCCAAATATAGAGAAGAAATACTTAATAAATAGAGGTTAATAATGCAGAATATCAATATCTACATGGATAGAGTTCGTCGTTTGACGGCTGAAGTCTTCCAGCTACGCTTCACTAAGTTTGCCGATTTATCCGCTTCATTTATTTATGACAAAATCACCCCCATCCCTTATGCAAAGGCAGTAAAAGCCAAGTATAAACCTATTGCATTAGGCGAAGAATGGGGTAAAACATGGGGATGTGC
>JAFGVF010000240.1 GCA_016938155.1 Candidatus Cloacimonadota bacterium | reverse complement strand
TCCCACATCTCCTTGCATGAGCCGGTTCATCTGTCTTTCGGAGCTCATGTCAGCAAAAATCTCTTTAACCACTCGTCTCTGTGCCTCTGTCAGCTTGTAGGGAAGTGAGTCATAGAGAGGTTTCGTCAGTTTGCCGGTTGGGTGAAAGTTTGTACCTTTGCGAAAGCAGTTCTTTTTGGTTCTCTGCCAGAGGATTTGAGTGTAGAGAAACTCTTCAAGGACAAAGCGTCTGCGATATTCCGGTAGCTTATCAGTATCAGATAGGAAATGCATCTTCTGTAATGCTTGTTTTCTTGGAGGAAAGCCGTACTCTTTCAGAATGTACTCCGGGAGCGTCTCTTCGATGTAATCATGATAGAGTTCAAAAGCAGTATAGATGAACTTCCGCATCTGCTTCATGGTTATATCGGCAGTGAGGGAATAGAGGGGGAGTACCTTGCGTGATTTCCAGAAGTCATCATCCTGAGCATCGTCCAGAATCTCGTATTCAGGATGCACGATTTGAGCAGTATCCATGAAGAAGGTTATTTTACCGCTTACCCAGATATCTTTTCCCTCAATCATCTCATGTGTAATCCACTTTCCAAACTGGAACCAGGTGCAGACAAGATTAGTATTCCCGTCGGTGATAATAACCTGTAACTGCTCTTTACCTGGCCTGAATTGTTTCCGACTGACACTGATGATACTACCCACAATGGTGGCATAATCACCTTCGTTCAGCTCTCCGATGGGGCGGAGTACCGATCTTTCAATGTAGTCCCGCGGGAAGTGCTCTAAGATGTCCTCAATCGTGAATAGATTCAGTTTGCTGAGTTGGAATGCCCTCTTCGGTCCCACTCCCTTCAGATACTGGATCTCCTGCTTCAGGGGATTCATCTGCTAACTCCTCTTCTTCTGTCCATTGTTTAGAAAGCCTGCGGTTGTCTCGCTTCTTACGAATGAAAGCCAACACCAGTATTATTGCCATTAAAGGTCCGATGAAGGTCGCTGTAAGGGCAGAAGACTGCCCGATAAACACCCTCTTCTGCTGTGTCCCGAAATATGTGTCGAACTGACTTACAGTCATAAAGAAATTCTTACGGAATAGCTGACCGAACTGAACCTTACCTCCGGTCTGTTGCTTCACCGTCTCTGCAGTGTACCAAAAGCGATAGAATTCCGGTTTGTACTCTTTGTACATGGTCTTTACTGCAAGTGCCGAAACGGCGTAAAACATCTCCCAACTATTTTGAGAGTCAGGATAACCGGAAACCATTTCCATGAGAGCCGGTCTTCGTCCGAAAAGATAGCCCCATGCGAAGAGGATTTCATGATTTATTCCGTAGCCACCGGAAAAATATACTGCCATTCCTTCATGGAACCAGAGTGGTGCACCGGCTATATATGAGTCTATGAAGTAATGGATATATTCATGCATGAAAACTGTTCTGAGACCAGAAATACCCCTCTGCGAACCGGGATCACGGATGATAATTGTCTTATTTGAGCTGTCGAAATACGCTTGAGCTTTCTTCACAATCTCCTTTCGTCCCTCTGTACGCTCCCTGTACCACTCTTCAGAAGGTGATAAGGTAACTGTTACCTGTGAATCGGGATAAACTCCCAGCTTTTTCTGGAATACGGAAATCTGCCTATCCATAACCGATGTAAGGTATCTTGCCAATTCCACCTGTTCCGGTTTATATTGGATGATGACAGAATCCCCTTTAATTTGATTGAAGTTGCTTTCAGCATATAATGTGGATAAAAATAGAAACAACAAACAAAGCAGATATTTATACATCCGCACCTTCAAGGATCAATAATCGTCTCCTCATATCAGGTCCGCCTGCATATCCGGTGATTCCACCTTTACCGACTACCCTATGACAGGGAATAATAATCGGGATCGGTGTTTTATTCAGTGCTGTGCCAACGGCTCGAGCCGAGAGTGGCTTCCCTACAGCAATGGCAATATCGGAATAATATACATATTTTCCATAAGGGATTGTGGCTGTTGCTTTCCATACCGCCTCTTGAAAAGGAGTCCCTTGAGGTCTAATCCTGCAGGTAAACTGTTGCAACTTGCCTTGGAAATATGCCTTAAGCTCTTTAATGGCAAGTTGGAGATTGGCATTATCAATTTCTTTGTAAGGTTGGGCAGGTGGTTCAGGAGTGAAGTCAAAAATTAGCTCCGAGATAAATTCATCATCTCCGGCAATACCGAAAGTCCCGAAATCAGTCTTCAACCAGGTTAGGTATTGCATCTAAAACCTCAGGGAGAGACTAATATTATCCTTACCTATGTTAAGATGTATTTTGGATTTATTCTCGTCGAAATCAAAGAGAGTAGCATCTACATAGGCATCGCCGACACTGGCTATAATACTCAAACCAAGCCACCAATAATAGCTGTTTCGTCTATAATAATTATATTTGAATTCGTCATCATAAAAGGAGATATCTTCATCAGATTCAGCTCCTGCCCGTTTCCCCTCATAGTCCTTCATTAGGTTGTGGTGATACACCGACATCCCAAAGAAGGTCGCCTCTGCAGCAAAGAATAATCCCGCTTTGAGGTAATCTTGATTGTATATCTGACCGGCTCCGGGAGCAATAAATGATAATGATGCTGCCTTCCAGGGCACAGGGCGAAACTCTTCTGCATTACAAAGTAAGGAAAGGAAAAGTAATGTTGTTAAAATCAGGTATTTTTTCATAGTTACAACTTGCTCTTTTTATCGAGACGGCGATAAAAGTCTTCATAGCGGTCCCGTTCGCTATAGATACATCCGCAATACTGTTGACGGTACATCTCAGCAGATTTGGAAAGCTCAATCCCTTCTTTCCAATAAATCCTGAAATCCTCGTAATAGAAATCGATATGATATTGCTCCGCAAGCTCTTTTGCAATCTGAATAATCCGTTCATGATTCTGGAATTTACTGTATAGCAGAGTGGATGAAAAATGGGTATAACCATGCTCAGAAGCTGTTCTAACAGTTGTTTCCAATCGGTCATGATAGCAAGCAACACACCGACCATGCTCGGAATTCACGGCATTATGAATGAATCGTTCCAGGTCATAGGAATCGTTCTCAATCAATGGTATCTTTTCTTGAGTACAGAAAACCCTCAGTGTTTCCAGTCTTCTCCGGAATTCCTGATATGGCTGGATATTGGGATTATACCAAAACCCCGTGATTTCTAAATCATCCCGATTTTTCAGATGCTCCCAAGGGGCAATAAAGCAGGGAGCACAGCATATATGCATTAATAATTTCATCTGTACCTCTATTATAAGCATAAAAATAACAAAGGAATTATTTGCAAGCCTTTTTTGTATGAACCGCTTAATATGCATACCGTAATCATCCTGATTGCGTCTTTCGTTAAAACCTAATCCGATTCGGCTTATCGAACAAAGTTCGTAACGAATTCCACTTTCGCATAACCCCGAACCTCTCAAAAAAAATACGAATTACGAAAGAATGAACCTGCGTTATTCCGCTAGTATTGGTGCGAGCTTACATTTGCTATTCCTTGATTAAGTAGAGATGCACGGCCGTGCGTCTCTACAAGATGGGCACTTTTTCGAGAGCAGCTAAAGCAGTACCTCCAAAACAAAAGAGTCCAGCTAAAGCAGTACCTCCATGTTTCCTCAATCCTCTTTTCTTTTTTTGTGGATAGTGTGGTTGGCGGTTAAAAAAGCATTTATTGAGGATTATCCGTATTCTTTCTTTGAGCACCAATTTTTGTGCTCCTACAGGATTGCTTTTAGTAAAAATTTCCATTGAGTTTGTGATGAATTTGCATTGAATCTGTAATTCCCTACCGTGGGTCAACCGTGGGTCTCCCGTGGGTTAACCGTGGAAGCCACGGGAGACCTACGGGAAAGGTACGGCAAACCCACGAGAAGAGGTACATATTTCACCGGAATGGTGTCGGAAAAGCAAAAAAGATTCGGAAAAAGAAACAAGGGGGAGCTATGGTAATAATGCAGAGTTTCACTTACATTATCATTCAGATTCAGAACGAAAAAAATAAAGTGTCTGGTTTTTCGGATGTAAAAGGTGATTTTCGGAACTGTAAATCGTAGGGGGAAGAGTGAATCAGATAAGTATGCTGAATAGTTAGTACTGCTTAGGTACCGTTTGGGAGAACTCATGACTCACTTCCGCCTTTGCCTAAGGAATCCCTATGAGGGGCGTAGGTGATCAATAAGAGGGGAAAGGAAGAATGTATTTAACAGATAAAAAGGTTTGAGCAGATTCTAAATTATCAAATTTGCTCTGATAATTCTGAGACACTTTCTTTGAGTACAAAATCTACTCTATATCATGTAACTCCTTTTGATTTTGCATGTATATCAATATATTAGTGAGGACAGTTTAAAATTATAGATTTCTTCCGTTGTTGTGAGTCGGTTCCTGATTATGCTATAAATATAAGGTAAAACACAAATCAGCAAGTTAAGAGAAAACAGTGATTTAGGAAAATTACTTGAT
>JAFGVF010000022.1 GCA_016938155.1 Candidatus Cloacimonadota bacterium | reverse complement strand
TTTGATATAGAAAATCATTTAGAAAAAGCCATACCAGAAGATGAAAGAGATTATATTCTCGATCTTAGTTTTTTAGGAATTAAGAAGGACTATACAAAACAGTTGCAAAAGATTGTTAAGAACAGAATTAATCGACATACTTGTTCGCTATCCAGAAATAGTTGTTTCATAAAAAATGTATTTGCTAATCGCAAGCATTTTGAGGGATTTATCAACTTAATTTACAAAAACAGGGATAATCTTCCAGGTGATTTCGATCTTACATATGGGGATCAAAACTTGTTTCCTCCACATTTAATGTGCAGGACTGTAAATTTTTATAAAATATATGCTTCTACTCATAATTTCAGCGAGTATTACTTTGTATTGCCTTCATATTATAGAAAATAGAAGAAAATGCTGAGAACACGATTTAGAGTATGAAATATTGCTACTAAAATATGCTTCTAAAATTCAATAATGTCGTAGATAAAACTATTCGAGTGTAAAACTCAGATAAAGCTTTAAAACAATCCTAAAGCACAGATGAAAATCCGTCTGCAAAAGGCAAAAGGAGAATTAAATGTTTAATAAAACATAATGGAGTGAAAATGAAGAATGTTCTCAAAAAAAATGTGTATGGAAAAACAATTGAAGAACAAACCGCAACCCCAAGTAACAATCAACGCTTAACCACTGTTACCACCCTCACTGTAGAACTTACTGAGAACAACACCACTACTGTCATTACAATTGAATTGAGCAATGGAGGTCAAAATGAGTAATACCTCCAACATCCTGTCAACTATTGTAACGCTTTACAAACAAATCTTCAATATCAATTCTGCGGTAGAAATGCCATTGTCGCAGGTTATTGATCAGATTAGAGATGGCAAAGAGATGTATAAGGTAAAGAAATACCGTAAGACACTTCTAAAATCTGATAAAGAGAAGCTCCCTGCTTTTGTATGTGGTATAGTAGAGGGAGACCGTAAAGATGAGAATGTGCATGAGCTACAGGTGTTTCCAATTGACTTTGATGAAGTACCTGATTATGAAGATGCAAGGAATAAGTTGAGCAAAGATAAGTATATTGTCGTCCTCTATCAAAGCCCTACACATGGCCGACTCAAAGCAATAGTTAGGATAATGCCTGTTACAAATAACGATGAGTTAAAAGAGCTATTCCCTCATATAATTGAATACTTCAAGAATACCTATAATCTGGATATTGATAAATCGGGAAGTAATATGTCAAGATTATGCTTTCTTAGTGAGGATAAACACATCCATGTTAATGAGAATGCTATTGCCTTTGAGATGCCCGTTGAACATCACTTAGCTTCAAGCTCGCAGAAGCTCGCTACGGTGCAAGCTGAAGAAGTAGATAGCCCCTCACCCGATTCTAATGAAAAATCTACCTCTCCCCTCAAGGGCGAGGAATTAAGACAAAGACCTGCTAAGCCTACCTTGTGGAGTAATTCGGAATATAATGACGCATCTGAAGCGATACGAAGGATTGAGAAGATATTCTCAGAGGCAACCCCGGGAAATAGACACATGCAAAGGCTAAAGGCTGCAATGCTTGCCGGTGGGTATGTCGCCGGTGGATTACTTGATGAAGCCGAAGCTAAACAGTTGCTTATAACCCAATCTGACTTGATAGCTGATGACGGAAAGACCTCGAGGAGTGAAACTAAAACACTCAGAGATGGCTTTTTTCATGGGAAAAAGAGTCCGATTTATGAGCTATTACATGAAGCTCAGTCAATGCCTAAGGTCGCTAACGGTGAGGTTTATTCTGAGCCTCCCGTTCCCTATTTCTTATCGAAGCCAACTAAAACAGAAGAGAAACCTGTTTCTGATCCGTTCTGGAAGGAAAGGGATAATGGCACAATTGCTATTGATGAGAGTAGATTCTACCGTTATTTATCTGATCTCGGGTTTAGGTATGAGACCAACAACGGTAATCTGATATTTATCAGTGACAGTATCTATCAAGGTGCTGATAATCCCATGATCATATCAATGCTGAAGAAAATCTTTGAAGCAAACGAGAAGATATATAACGCCATTATCAAAAATTTGAGAACTTTGCTGCAACCTGAGAGATATCCCCTATTGCAGGAGATTCAGATTGAAAAGTACCATGACCCGGCGGACTCATGTCGATTGTTTTTCAAGAATAAGATTGTTGAGATATCAGCTGAGGAGATTGTCTTCAAGGATTATAAAGATGCTGATTACCTGATTCCGAAGGCTCGGATTCTGAACCATGTTATCAGTGAAGAATGCGAAGACAGTTCTGCCTTTGCTGCATTTATCGGGAATGTTTGCACTAATCCGCAAAATAAAGAGTTGGATAAAGAGACCTTCGCCACGCTTACAATTGCCCTTGGCTATCTACTCCATTATCCAGCCGGTAACGATATAAAGCCTCTCATTCTGCTAACCGATAGAACCTCTGAGCAAAGCTCCGGTAGAACGGGGAAATCCCTAATCGTACGAGCATTGGCTCAGATGAAGGGTTATACCTATATCGGGATACATGGCAAAGAAAATGATTTTGACTGTAAATTCCGGTTTCAAAGTTTAAATATCGATACTGAGTTAGTCGGGATCAATGACCTGAAAACGAAAGAAGACCCGGATGTCTTTTACAATGCTGCTACTGAAGGGATAATGATAGAACGCAAGGGGGAGCAACCAATCCAGCTCTCAATAAACGATGCACCGAAATTTATTCTAACGAGTAATAGCATCCCCATCCATGGCGGGGATAGCAATAGTTGCCGATTCAAGTTGATTGAGCTGCATCGGTTTTACAATGCCAAGCATACTCCTTTAGAGGATTTCGGTAAGATGTTCTTCGACGGGTGGAATAATGATGAGTTTAATAGCTTCTTCCATTATATGTTCTCCTGTATTCAGGACTATTTCAGGGCAGGCAAGAAATTGCCGGAACCTTCTGAAGGCTATGCCAAAGAGAAAGTTCTCGTTAATGACATAGGTGAAGCGATGATAGAGTTCCTTGAGTCATTGGACCTTGAAGTAGAATATACTAATGCTGACCTGAAAGAGAAATGTCAGGATAGTAATGCACGCTTGAAAAGTGCAACTTTACCCAAAATCACAAGCTGTCTCAAGAAATATGCCGAATATAAAGGCAACGAGCTTATAGAATCAAAATCCGGTGGCGA
>JAFGVF010000239.1 GCA_016938155.1 Candidatus Cloacimonadota bacterium | reverse complement strand
ATATTTTTAAAGGCAAGTTTGGGAATAAGCATCCTATAACTCCTTTGTTTCGTCCTTAACTATCTTACCGTCGATTAGGGAAATCTTCCTTCGCAAGTAGCCTATCACCTTCTGGTCATGAGTTGAGAAGATAAAGGTTGTATTTAACTCTCAATTCAGATCTACCATTGTCTGGAGGATATGATGTGAGTTCTCGGCATCCAGATTTGCAGTTGGTTCATCGGCAACGACTATTACAGGCCGTTTCACGATTGCCCTGGCGATTGCAACCCGTTGACATTCTCCACCTGAAAGCTGATCTGGCTTACTATTTATCTTATCAGTCAAGCCAACCCATTCCAGTGCCTTGTGAACCATCTCTTTCCGTTTGGATTCCGGCAGATTTAGAAGCAGCAGCGGAAACTCCACATTCTCAAAAACTGTATAGACCGGCAGCAGGTTATAACTTTGAAAAATAAACCCTATCTTCTCGGAACGCAGGGCTGCGGATTGTTTATGGGTAAGTTTCAAAACATCAGTACCCATAAAATGAACATCTCCCTCAGACTGCTGGTCAAGAGTTCCTATAATGTTCAATAGTGTAGTTTTTCCGGAACCACTGGGTCCTACAAAACCGGTGAACTCGCCTTTCCCGATAATCAGGTTGATATCCTGCAAAGCGGTAAACTCTCCAGCACCTGCCGGATAACGCTTCACCATATCTTTAATCAATATTAAGTTTTCCATTTAACTTCCTTAAAAGGTTATTCTTAGCGAAAGCTGAATTGTATGTTTGGTGTCTTCAGTAACGGACGGACTTATCATATAACTCAGGATTGTGGTTAGATAGTCCGAAGTATTTGTAATTGCGAAATACATTTCTGTCTTTTCAGTGTCCCAGTCATAGACTGATAGCCCCTGAAGAGAGTTGTATAGACCTATAAGGTATTCCAACTGTAAGGCTGTGTTGTTATACTCTGTTTCCGACTCTAAAAAAGCTTCCATCGCGGTTGCCTGATAGAGATGTTCGGCAAGAATGTGTATTCCATTACCGATATTCAGGGTATAATCAGACCCGATTGTCAGATATTTATGATAGCTGTGCTTCTCATTTGAATAAACACTGAGGGTTGCCTCGTACCATAATCCGATAAATGTATCCCAGCGTCCGTCCAGGGCAATTCTGTGCTCGTTATCATTCAGGAATATATTGTCCTTATCAAGCCTGCGAAAGTGATAAGAAACAGCCTGGTCAGCTCCGAAAACCGGCATCTGGATTCTACCTCCGAACTCAGGGGAATTCATTTTTGAAGAGATGTATTCTATACCTTTTAACTCATCATCTCCGAGTATTGTCCAGAACCAGATGGTGCCGTTATTAGCAGTATAGTAGCGGAATAAAGCTCCCCAAACTCCCTTGGTGAATCCCATCGCATCCCGCGGATCTACCGAGTCAAACCACTGCTCGTTTCTGAGAATAAAGGCAGTCCCGAAATTGAGCTTCTGCAATCCTAATCGAGCTTCATAACGGTTACTGCTCCAACGCACCCATGCCCGGTATAAGTCTGCTTTTGCTGAAAACTCCGTATCTTTCAGGACTATTGATTCGTTTTCCGGTTGAGTTAAATCTGCTTCTCCCCTGAAATAGCCACCCAACATCAGGTCAAGCTTGCCTGACTTAGATTCGTAAGGCATATATTCCAATTCAGGAAGATAGTAAGCACCAAGGGCATATTCGGGAGGATTGGGAATAGTATAACTGCCTCTGACCCAGATGTCATGCTTTAAATTGAGATCATAAGCAGAAAGAAAGCCAACAGTGAGAGTTAATACTATTAGGATGTATCTTCTCACTATTTGTCCTTATGCAGGAATGATATTAAAAGCTCTTCATCAACAAGTCTGATGCTCTTGTCAGGTGCACCGAGGGTCCGTTCAATCATGTGCTGATACGCAAGATATGTCTTCAACATATCCGCTAAATTATCAGGATTATTAAACATCTCCCCCTCCACAACCTGGGAATGAATCGCCAGTCCCTCACCTGCTGCAAAGATCATAACTGCCGTCATCTGCGGGTCTTCAACTGAGAACACGCCCTCCCTGTTTCCCTGCTCAATAATCTTACTGAACTCATTCTTCCAAAATTGCAACAGATGCCGATTCAACTCCCTCAGGAGATAGGCATTGTTTTCATTATAAATTATCTTGGCAAGGAAGAGCATTAGCTCCTTCTCTTCCAATTTATGTTGCCCCATTGCCTCAAATACTTGGTTAACTTTCTCAAGGGCTGACAGGCTTTCATCTTCGATAATCGGATAGGCATGACTTAATATTTTATCGCTTATCCGCTTTATAACTGATATCATCAAATCTCGTTTAGACTCAAAATAGTAATAAAAAGTCCCTTTGGAAATCCCGACTTTATCTATAATCATCCCCACTGAAGTGTTTTCATAACCTTCCATTTGGAATAACTTCAGTGATGTCTCAATGATCTCATCATACCGTTCCTGAAACTCTTTGGAAATGCGTGCCAATTGTACTCCTTAACTCATAATACTGATAGACCAGCCGTCTATACCGACCGTCGGTCTATAATTATTCTATGCAGTGTTTTTTGTCAAATTAATTGTTTTGGGAAGGGAAACAGGGAATTACACGGACGCACAGGGACATGCACAGATATTAACAAGAAGAGCACATTAAATAACTAATCTGTCTTCTTAATTATTGGGATGATAATTGATAATAAAAGTAAGGCAATTGCAATTAAATTGTAAAATAACTGCATCTTAGTACCGCCAAAATGACCAAAAGTTCTTGAAAAAACTACACTTAGTAAAACAAACAATCTCGAAAATCTTGATTTATTATCATCAAGACTTATATAACTAAGAAGTACTAATCCTGCCCAAATTTTTATTAACCAGTGTGTCCACGAGTGATAGAAAAAGGAGTGAGGGAAGCATTCGTACACTAATATCCCAATTCCAGATAACTTAATAATTAATGATAATAGCATCAATCCTCACCTTTTTGACGATATTGACTCAAAGAAGTGAATATATGTCAAGAGTGTTTGAAATACTCAGCAATCCCGATTTTATCATTGTCTAACAATTAGTGTGATGTTATCACTCTAAAGTGGTCTTACTCCTGTCCCTGTGGGACCCTGTTGGTCTTTGCAAGTCTGTGTCTGCCTATCACTTTTTCCAATTAAGCTTCTCTAGGATGTCATCCGTTCCGGGTTCGATTCTCTACCGTCTCTCTTACGCCTACCCCTAAGAGAGGCGTATGTGACCCGTAGGAGACCCGCAGGAGCAACGCAACCGGGAAATGAGACAAAGCTCGATAAATAGTGCAGATTTAAAGCATCAATGCTCCCATACAGAACATGGGTAATACCGTTTTCTTTTTAAAAGAATTATTAATGCAATCTTTATCCTTCCCTTATGGTTTCATAAGGAGAGCATAAGGTGTCTATAAGGTGTCTATTAAGTGTCCATAAGGTATTGTGAAGCAGAAATAGAGAGGGATATTGGTGGAAATGTGTCAAAATGAAACAATAAAAGCCACTACCGGAATGATAGTGGCTTATAACTATAAGATTGATTAGATTTCCATAATCTTGGCAGTTACATGTTCAAGAGCGTTGAGCTTATCAAGCATCTTTGTTAAAGTACTGCTATCACCACGAACCTCAAGGATAATCAGTCCGTCAGTGGAGCATACTTCATTGGTTGCTTCATGTAGTCCAAGCCTGACCTGAATATAGCATCCGAACTCAGTAAGAATCTTCTGAGCCTCGATGGCATATTTGCTTCTCTGATCAATCTTGATTACCATAATTTTGTACACCATACTGTCCTCCTATTATTACTTCTCTGTTACATAGGCATTAACAAGTTTAAGAGTATTTTCAACACCCTTACGATGAGTTCTCTCATAGCCGTGAGATGCAAAAACACCGGGACCGATGAGTCCGTGTTTTAGGTCGTATCCGGCATGAAGAGTGGCTTCGACATCCGAGCCGTAATATGGATAAATATCAACGGCAAAATCGAGTTTATGCTTTTCAGCGAGTTTTATAAGTCTTGTTGTAATATCATAGTCATAGGGACCGCCGGAGTCTTTGGCACAGATAGAAACTTTGTACTCATCGGTTGTAAGGTCATCACCGACTGCTCCCATATCAACAGAAATCATCTCCTCTATCTCGACAGGGATTCCCGCTGAACCGCCATGACCGACTTCTTCATAGGTCGTGAAGAGAATATAAACCTTACGGTTTAGCTTTGTTTTCTTATCTGCAACCATTTTAGCAAGTGCCATGAGAATGCCTGAGCTTGCCTTGTCATCAAGATGTCTGCTCTTAATAAATCCTGACTTAGTAACAACCGTGCGAGGGTCTAATGAGATAAAATCACCAACGCGAATACCGAGTTTCTGCACATCTTCTGCGTTGTGCACCTCTTCATCGAGGATAATCTCCACCGTCTTATCGGAACGATTCAATGTATTCACATCATCATAGACATGTGCTGCAGGATTGATTAGATAAGCTGTTCCTTCATATTCTTTCCCGTCGCGTGTATGCACAATAACATTTTCATTCTCGATATTATTCACGGCATATCCGCCGATACGGGTAAATCTGATGCGCCCGTTGCCTTTGATACTGCGAACCATTGCACCAAGAGTATCTACATGGGCAGCATAGAGCAGGGGTGCTCCTTCTCCGCCTAAATCACAGATAAGGGAACCTTTCCTCGTCTGTATTGGCTTAAATCCTAAGTCTGTTAAATCTTTCTCCAGTTTAGATATAACCTTGACCGTAAAGCCGGACGGACTCGGGGTTTTGCATAATGCCTCTATCTGCTTAACGGCATAATCGACATACTTCTTCATAGAAACCTCTTTATTTTATATTTTCATACGATGATATAATCTTCTCAACATGTCTTTTCCAGGAAAATCTCTTTATCATGGTAAAGCCTTTCCGTCTCATATCGGCTTTCAATTCATCATTTCCAAGAACTTCTGCTATTGTTTGGGCAATACTGTCCACGGTCTCAGGATTAAATAACCGAACGGCATCTCCACCAACTTCAGGTAGAGAAGAACGGTCTGAACAAATACACGGCACTCCTGAAGCCATAGCCTCAACAAGGGGGATACCGAATCCCTCATAAAGAGATGGGAATACATAAAGCTCCGCTCCACAATAGAGGGGCGGTAAATCATCATCAGGTACAAATCCCAGAAAATGAATACTATCTTTCACTTCTGATTTCTCTGCATAATCATGAACAACTTTAGCCCCATTCCAATCACTACCCGCAAACACGAGGTCATAGTATTCCCGAATTGATTGAGGAAGCATCTCAAAAGCCCGGATTAAACGCAAATGGTTCTTTCCGGGGTGTTCAATTCTGGCAATATAGAGTAGATAGGGTTTATTTAAACTGTATTCCTCTTTGACAGCTTCAGTTGGATGCTGCGAATTAAAGGCTTTTTCGTTATATCCGTTATAGTTAATCTCAATCCTATTTCGGTCGAAATGATAGAAATTAACCATGTCATCAGCGGTATTTTTACTTATCGCCATGACCACCGGAGCTTTTTTTAGAAAAAAAGGAACTATTTTCTTTATATAGAACATCCTGAAACCATCATATTTATTCTCAATATGGAACTGAGAAAGGTCATGAAAAGTCACAACTCCCGGTACAGGATAGAAGGATAAAAGTCTTCTGTTTCCCGCAGGCAGGAAGATGAAGTCAAAATCACTTCGTTTTATTTTAAAAGGAAGAATAAAGAGATGCCAGAACATACTGAGAAGGGCTCTTGATAGGATTTTATGAGCTTTCACAATCTGAATATTGGCGTTTGAAATTGGAAAAATCTCTGCTTCATCAGGAAGCATGAGAATCGTCAGTTTATGCTCTTTTGATAACTCTCTGATAACATTGTTAGTATAATCGGCAATTCCTGATTTTCCGCGGTCATAGGCTAAACCCGAGATAAAAATTCTATACATCTTTTGTGCTAAAGAATTCCTTCTTCCCTTTCCAGACACCATATCTTTGCAAGAAACGGAATATCGGTGCTTTAGGAATCCAGAGAATCTCCCCTTTCTTAACTAAATAGATAAAATCTCTCAATGTTTCGGCACAGGCGGGTTTTACAATATCCGCAAAAACATTTCTGTTTCTCTCATTATATATATAGCCCTCTGCTTTACCTTCACCTTTAAATCGCTTAATAGTTTGCTTGAAATCATAGTTATGCGAATGCTCAACTATTGCATCGGGAGCATAAACAATCTTCTTTCCAAGTTGCTTCATTCTCCAAGACCATTCAATGTCTTCCGAGTATTGAATCTCTTCATAAAACGGAAATTCTTCCAATACAGATGCTCGTACAGCACTGGTTGCCATCGAGAAGAAATGTCTCCATTTGGTATGGATTTGACCGTCACCAAAAGCTCTAAGATAATCCTTTTTTATAAGTGGATTCGCATTTGGTCGGGGAATCTGATTTCCGAATACTGCAACGACTTCAGGGTCTCTGAAGGGTTTCACAAGGTTTTCCAGCCAATACTCATTCTGGGGGATACAGTCTGCGTTATTGAATACAAGTATATCACCAGAACATTTCTGTGCAGCTGTATTCATTACTTTGCCAGGAATATACTCCTCAGGTTTGATTTGATAAATTATATTTGGTCCAAAATCGAGAGCCGTTTCCCAGCTACCATCTGTTGAACCGGAATCGACTATTAACAGCTCATAGTCTCTAATCGTTTGTTTTTCAAGCATCATAAGGCTGTATTTTATAAACGGCATTTCATTCTTAGAACGCATTATGATACTTATTTTCATCTATTTCCCCTCAATGTCAATTTCCATAATTGTTTCGTTGATGTTTTCAAATCGCATTCTGCTAAAGCAATTTACCATAGAAAGAACGAGATGAATTCCCTTCCCGCTTTCCATGAAGATGTCATCCTCAAAACTATAGGGATTTTCACGGGAGTAATTAATATTTGCAGGCACCCATTCAATTCCCTTATCCCAGAACTTTATAGCAATCTTATCCTTTCGGAAAGAAAATTCTATCACAATGATAGCATCATGCTTGTAATTGTAACCATGGATGATGATGTTATTCAAGAATTCATCAATTACCAGTTCTATCTCAGAAGCAAGCCTGCTGTCGCCAGTCCACTCCAGAACTTTCTTTTCACAAGTAAGCGCTGTGTACCCAACATCCTTAAGCATCGAACGCACTTTGAAAAGAATTTTCTTGGTCAGAACACCATCTCTCTGAACATTTGAATCATCCTGTAACTGGAAACAGAATAAAGTGAAATCATCCTGCTTAATATTGAAGTTCTTTTTACTCATGTAATCCTTCAATCTGAAGGGAAATGTAATGCAGCTTTCAACATTTATCTCATTCTCAATAATTGAGCGGAGTCCCTCTATTCCGAATTCATTGCCTTCTTCGTCAATCGATTCATTTAAACCGTCAGTATAAAGCAAAATGACAGAATCATCTCTCAGCTGCAGAGTTTCTATATCATCATCAGAATACTTGATTTCAGTGTCCCAACCCATCGGAACTGAGCCTTTTTTGTTATATATGAATGTCTTCTTAGTAACAGTATTGTATTCCAAAAGAGGGGGATGACCGGCATTCAAGAACTGAAATTGTTTTAGTCTGGTATCAATAACTCCCAATATAAGGGTCATGTAGTTTGTATCAAACAACTCCATTGATAATCGATGATTCAATTGATTCAATAAAGTAGGTATATGTAAATCAGTGCGCATGTTCTCCACAAACATTTTTAGAATATTACGAATTGCCGTCATCAACAGAGCAGCTTGAACTCCATGGCCTGAGATATCTGCAACATAAGCCACATATCTATGAGCATCTAACTTTATCCAGTCAAAAAGGTCTCCTCCGACATCACCGGAGGGGACATAATGAGATGCAAAAATGATCTGCTCATCAAGGTACACCCATTTAGGGAGCATATTCTCTTGGATTCGGGCAGCAAGCTTAACCTCTTTTCTCAATTTATCATAAATATCTTCTTTTTCCTTTTCTGCTGCTCTAATCCGAAGTATGTTTTTAACTCGTGCCTGTAACTCAACTTGATTGATTGGCTTTCTTAAATAGTCAATAGCTCCTACATCAAAACCTTCTTTCAAGTACTCATCTTCAGTGTTTGCTGTTATAAGAATAACCGGAAGTTCATCCGAAATTTCATGGATTTTTGTGCATGCCTCATATCCATTCATTACAGGCATAACAACATCCAGCAGAACCAGATCGTATTCGTTTTTCTTAACCAACTCAATGGCATCCATACCACTGAAACAGCTGTCTATGAGGTAATCATTTTTCAATAAAGAAAATTTTAAAGTCTTTACCGTTATCCTGTCGTCATCAACTATAAGAATTCTTGGAATATGCGTCACAATTCCCCCGATGCAAGTTTTACTTGTATTTACAACTTTAGTTTTGATTGTCAAGCCCAATTTTTCTATTGACATAATGTTTATGATATGGAATACACAAATCCAGACCTCGAATAGGAAAAAAATAGATGCAGCAATATGACTTTTTGACCTCTTCTCCCCGAATAAACGAAGCCTTGAAAAAGCTCAGCAGGATTGTGCAACAAGCCCCTGCTGAAGCACTCAATCTTATTCAAGAGATTACTCTCTTTGAAGAATTTCAGAATGATATTCCGGCTAAAGCTTATGTAGATAAATTTAGAGGTATCATATATTTTTCAATTAAGCAATATGATAAATCCTATCGCTATTTTAAAAAAGCTTTGTCTAATTTCGAGAAATCAGGAAATCTAAACGAGCAAAGCAATATTTTAAACAATATCTCCCTGTATTATTACGGCAAAGGTGAGTATTATAAAGCCATTGAGGAGCTGGAGAAGTCTCTGGAAATTCATGAATCGCTGAATAACAGGCAGGCTCAACTTGCAATCTATAATAATATCTGCGAGATATACAGAACTATTGACCGTCATGACAAAGCTATTCGCGTCTATGAAAAGGTTCTCAATTCCGGATTAAATCATAGTGACAGGCTAATGATTTGTCTTATGCAGGTTAATCTTGCAGACAGCTTCCTTATGACAGGGCTGTTATCAGAGGCACATGTATGGATTGAAAAGACCGATGAACATATTCCCAAATGTGCCGACCTGAATCTATTAAAGCTTCACTATAGAAATTGCTATAATTATTATAGACTTAAGGAAAATTACAAGAGTGCTTTGGAATATTACATAAAATTCAATGACTATCGAGAGCAACAAGCCCGGAGAATGGAAGATTTTCAATCTCAATACTTTCTCAAAAAACAAGAACTGGAAATTCTCCAAAAACAAAAAGATGAATTGGAAATTAAAAACACTCATTTACAGGAGATGCACCAGACACTCAATGAAAAGAATATTTTCCTCAACACAATTATCAGCACAATTCCCATTCCTTTCTTTGTTATTGATACTAATGAAGTCTATTTAGAATGCAATGAAGCATTTGCCTCTGTTTTCGGAAAAACAAGAGAAGATTTTATCGGGAAAAGCGTTGGCATTTCATCCTCCATTTCTCAAACAAAATCCTATCTTGAAATGGATAAGAAGTTACTCAAAGAAAAGAAACTACAAGTATATGAGACTTCCATTACAGACCATTCAGGAAAGATTCTGCATGTTATCTTCTTCAAGAATGTTTTCTACGGTAAGAACGGCGAAGTAGCTGGGATTCTCGGTTCATTCATTGATTTATCGGAGAAAAGAGAACTACTCAAATCACTCCAGAAATCAGAAGAGCAACTTGCAGCTGTTTTCCATCATGCTGCGGTTGGAATTGTTGTTTTCTCCATGAAGTGGAAACCTCTGTTTATCAACAGCTACCTTCAGGAATTGCTTGGATATAACAAAGAGGAGATTGAGCAGATTAATCAAAAGGTGCTCTCAAACGACAAATCCAAGCAGTATTTCGACAACATTCTGCTTTCACTTGAGCAAAGTAATGCTCGTTACATCCGTCGGGTTCATCGTTTTGTTACAAAACAGAAAAAGGAAGTTTGGGGAGACCTTTCCATATCGCTTCTCCATGATGAATTCAATAATCCTGACAGCTTTATCTGCGTTTTTTCTGATGTTACAGAAGCGAAGAAATATGAGGATTCCCTTTCCAAGTTAAACAATCTCCTTAGTTCTGTAATGAACAGTCCATACCAGATATACATCGCATCTTTAGACAGGAATTATCGGTACACTTCTTTCAATAAAAACTATCAGGATACAATGAAGAAGCATAGAAATCTTGATATTACTTTAGGTGGATATTATCTTGATAACTATCCCGGTTTTGAAGATAAAGAGAATCATAGAAGAATTCTGGACAATGTTCTTAGAGGACAGGTTCACACAGGTTTCAGGGAGTATAGTTTAGAATCAAAACAGGAGATATTAGAATATTTCTATTGTCCCATTGTTAGCGAAGATAACAGTATTGAAGGAATTACGATCTATTCGGTTGATGTTACTGATAAAATTCTGACTCAAAGAGCACTTCAACAATCAGAAGCCGAGTTAAAATCCGCTAATTACACTAAGGACCAGTTCTTCTCCATAATCGCTCATGATTTGCGTGCTCCGCTTGGAAATATTCGGTCTGTTCTGGAATTCATCAGTTCTAACGAAGATACTTTAAATGAAGAAGAGAAAAATGACTTCATAAAAGAGCTTCACATGGAAGCAAGTGAGACATTCAATCTTCTTGAAAACCTGCTTCTATGGTCAAGAAGCCAGCGGGATGGCATTATCATCAACCCTTCCAGAGTTGAAGTCAGAAAGATTGTTGGAAAAATCCTTAAACTATACAATAAGATTGCTCAACGCAAAAATATAGAAATTTCTACAGATATTGACTCTGATTTAGTTGGTTTCTTCGATTACAATACAATAGAAACCGTTCTTCGTAATCTACTCAATAATGCAGTTAAATTTACTCCTGCAGGTGGGAAGATAATGCTTTCTGCTCATCAGAGAAATGATGAAATCATAATCGTCATCTCAGATACGGGTATCGGTATTTCTAAAGACAGATTACCATCCATTTTTGCAATGGATGAAAACATTACCAATAATCATACGAGAGAAGATTCCGGCTCAGGCTTGGGTCTCATTTTATCGCATGATTTTGTCAGAAGAAATAATGGTACTATTAGCGTTAAAAGCAAAGTCGGTGAAGGAACAACATTTACCCTGTCTTTACCTTTAAGCGATTAGTTGAGAGTATTAGTTTTTCATTACAGAATCAAAGTTTTAAATCTACAGAGTGAATGTTAATTTTCGCGAGGGGGGTTAACAACATGAATTTGACAAAATTAGTTCACCGTAATGTTGAGATTCTGCTCAATCTCAGTAAAGAGAACATTGTTACTCCAAAATGCTATGAAATCCAAGCAGGTGTCCTGTTTCTTGATGTCTGCTCCTATACCAGGATGACCGAAAGAGTAAGTAAACTCGGTCATTAT
>JAFGVF010000238.1 GCA_016938155.1 Candidatus Cloacimonadota bacterium | reverse complement strand
TGAAAATACCGCTCTGATCTTCAGAGCCCATCCTTCTAATTACAAAATTATAGGATTTACCAAAGATGTGGATAATAGAGAGTTGGCTGATCTGGCACATAAGCATGGCAAGTATTTCATAAATGATATTGGCTCCGGTTATTTAAAGGAGATGCCGATTAATGCGTTAGCTTCTGAACCAAGTGTTGTTAAATCCCTTGAGGAAGGTGCAGACCTTGTCTGTTTCAGTTGTGATAAACTTCTGGGAGGTAGTCAGGGGGGGATCATAATCGGGAAGAAAGAGCTGGTTGAGAAACTTGCAAAAAACCCCTTAATGCGAGTATTAAGAGTTGGTAAGACGACTCTTGCTATTATGAATTCTGTGCTGACCGGCTTTTTAAGGGAAAGCGAAAGAAAGGAGAGGATTCCTGTTTATAGATACCTGGAAAGAACAATTGAGGAGCAGAGGAAAATTGCTGAGAAGTTGAAAACAGCATTTAGCGAAATGGGAGTGAACAGCATTATTGAAGTATGCAGTGGTTTTGTGGGCGGAGGTTCGGTTCCGGAAGAGAAATTGGAAACAATGCAGGTTGTGCTTGATTCCAATACCTATGCCCGTCAGGATGCTGCAACCATACATAAGGAGCTGATGCAGAGAGAAATACCCGTTGTAGGGATTATGGAAAACGGGAGGTTATGTTTTAAAGTTCTAACTCTTGAAGAAACTCAAATCAAGATTATTGCTGAAAGTCTAAAACTCTCCTTTGAAAGGATTAAGACCAGATGAAGCATCTGATAATGGGAACAGCCGGTCATATTGACCATGGAAAAACTACGCTCATTCAAGCCTTGACCGGTTTTAATTGCGATACACATGCAGAGGAAAAAGCCAGAGGTATTACAATCAATCTCGGCTTCACCAACCTAAAACTGCCGAGTGGGAATGCAATCGGTATTGTGGATGTGCCCGGGCATAAGGACTTCGTAAACACAATGATTGCAGGAGTCAGCGGAATTGACTTTGTAATGCTTGTTATTGCAGCGGATAGTGGTGTTATGCCTCAGACAATTGAGCATCTCAATATCTTGAAAATACTCGGAATAAAGCGGGGATTTGTAGTTTTAACCAAGAGTGACCTCGTTGATGAAGAACTTATAGAAGCAGGAAAAGAGGAGATAGCGGAAGTTGTTAAAGGTTCGTTCCTCGAAGGGAAACCGATAATCAGTGTTTCGGCAAGAACAGGAGAAGGCTTAGGGATTCTGATTGAGATGCTCGAAGAGGAGTTTTCCCATACTGCTGAGAAAGAGCCCGGAAGTTTCTTCAGAATGTATATTGATAGAATATTTCAAGTAAAGGGATTCGGGACAGTCATAAACGGATCTGTTTTAAGTGGCTCCATTACAAAGGATAATAAATTATACCTCCTTCCATCCAACAAGGATCTGAGAATAAGAAGAATTGAAAGACATCATGAAGAGACAGATGCAGTTTACACGGGAGACAGAGCTTCACTTAATGTCGTAGGACTACGATATGATGAGTTTGAAAGAGGGATGCTGATTTCTGATAAAGTATTGAAGCCTACAATTTTGATTGATGCGGAGTTAACCCTGTTTAATCAGCTGAGAGAATTCGGCATCTGGACACAGGTTGTTTTTTTGTCAGGAACTTATCAAAGTGTTGCGAAGGTACACTTAATCGACCGTAACAAACTTGAATCAGGCGAGACAGCCATCGTTCAGATGCATTTTACAAAACAGGCGGTTCTTCTTTATAAGGATCATTTTATTATCAGGAACAGCTCCGGAGATATAACTTTAGGTGGCGGAAAGATACTTGATGCATATCCTAATAAGCATAAAAGACGCCCTCCCAAGTTAATAAATGATCTGCAAGAACTCTCGCAAGGCGATGCTGCTATCAAAATAGTTTCAGAAATCAGAAAAAGAATCACCCCGCCGACTATTAAGGAGATAAGTGAAGTTATCAATCTCCCCGAAGATAGTATTCTTAACATGAAAGATTCCCATTTGAAAGATGAAATTCAGTTCATCACAGCAAATCAGAATCATTATCTGGTTTTGAAAAGCAAACTGGAAGAGTGGAAAAAGAAAATCCTTTCGCTCCTAACCAATCACCATAAACGGTTCCCATTGGATATGGAAGGGAAGACTTTGCAAGAATTGCTCGGTGTTCTGGGGGGTGAGCAGAATCAAGACTTCAACAGCATCTTCAAATATCTCCTGGATTCAATGACTGAAGCCGGAGATATTAAAGCGGTCAATAAAAGCTGGGTAATAAACTCTCATGAAATACTGCTTTCCGATAAAGAGGAACAATCGATCAAAGCAATTGAGAGTTTTTTCGAAAAGTGTGATATGACCCTGCCTTTAGTTTCCAATCTTGATCCCGTGATTAAACAATTTGGAATCAATGAAGCTTTTCTGAAACAGGTGCTTTCCATGCTTGTGAAGAAGGAAGTACTCTTTAAAGCAGATGATTTCTATCTTCACAGCTCAATTGTAATGCATACGAGAAATATTCTCCTTAAACATCTTAATGAATCACGGGAAGGTATAAAGGTTTCAGAGTTCAGAGACCTGATTGACGGTAACCGCAAAATTTGCTTAGTCTTGTTGCAGATTTTTGAGAAGAAAGGTTGGTTGATAAGAAGGGACGATTTAAGATTTATATCTTCTGAGGGTATCGCAATCGCCAAAGAGTTGTCGAATTAATCCGATAATATTTATTACAACACAAAGCATTTCAGACCTGTGAACCTTTGTTTGTCGGTGATAAATCAAAGTGTTTGGATGGAAGACATTTGCTATTTACACAAATTTGAAAAAATTACTTGAACAAAAAGGGTGAATAAATGTTATTGCATTCACTAAATTAATATTGGAATTTAATCTGGAGGAATATATATGCTTGAGAAATTTCGCAAAAAGCAAAAAGCTGTCATTTATGTGATTGTTTTCGTCTTCGTAGTCGGTATGGCTGTGGGGGGAGTAACCGGTTTATTTGGTAACAAAGCTCGTTATGTCGGCAAGATTGACGGATACAAAATTGATTACAAGGAATTTGTAGATAACTACCGTGCAGAAGTTCAAGCATGGGGTTCTCAGGAAGAGAACAAAGATAAAGATTTGGATGAGAGAACTGAGAAAAATCTGATGAATCAGACCTGGGAAAGATTTGTTGCTCGTATTCTTCTTGAAAAACAGTTAAAGAAAAACCACATCAAGATTGATTCACAAGATATAGTGGAAGCATTAAAAAACGATCCTCCCGAAGATGTAAAAAATCTTCCTCAATTCCAAACAGACGGTGTTTATGACTACAATAAGCTTGCTGCCATGCTTGCCGAGAATGAACAGTTTGCTGCAAGTATCGAGTCCTATATGCAACAGACCTTGCCTTATAATATGCTTGAGGATATAATTAAAAGCGAAGTAGTTGTTAATGAAGATACTATCAGAGTTGAATACATCACTGAAAATACTCGCGTATCAGGTAAAGTAATTGATTTTAACTCTCTCGACATCAAAGACATCAATGTAACTGATGAAGAGATTGCAGAATACTATAATCAAAATAAAGAAGAATTCAAGCGTGACCCCTATACAAAGGCAAAGTATATCAGAGTTGATGTTACTGAGCCTTCAAAAGAGGATTATGACCTCGTAAAGGTTAAAATTGATGACCTCTACAAACAGATAATGAATGGAGCTGACTTTGCCGAGATGGCTGTGAGTTTCTCTCAGGATGATTCTAATAAAGACAAAGGCGGAGACCTTGGTTATTTCGGTCGTAGAAAGATGGTTAAGGAATTCGAAGATGTAGCCTTCTCTCTCAAACAAGGTGAGATATCCGAACCTGTAAAGACTAAATTCGGTTGGCATATTATTCAGAAGATGGGAGAACGCAAAGACGATAAGGGCAAAGATGAAGTTTGGGCAAGACATATCCTGCTGAAAGTTGAAGCCAGCCCTGAATCCAAAGAAAAGATTATTGCTTCAATCAACGAAATTCCTGCTTTAGCTAAAAAAGAGGGATTCGAGAAAGTTTGTGAAGCTAAAGGCTTTGAAGTCCGTGAAACATCTGAGTTGAAAAAAGAATCGACTTATGTCCCCGGGATTGGTAACAATGAAGAAGTACTTAACTTCATAAAGACCGGCAAAATCGGTAAAGTATCTGATGTTTATATGGATGCAGCTGACAAATTCTACTATGTCTATATGATTTCCGAAAGAAAGGGCGAGCATTATCAGGACCTTGAAAAAGCAACCGGTGGAATCAAAAATAAACTTGAAAGACAGAAGAAGATGGATTTCACTTATGAACAAGCTAAGAAGTTTAAAACAGATAATCAACCTGATGAGTACATCGTGAAAGCCAAAGAGATGAATCTGAAGCTTGTTGATGCAGAGAATATCAATCAGGCAGCTTCCATTACCGGTATCGGAGTTGTAAAAGAGCTCAACAAAGCTATGCTTGCAACGGAAACAGGGAATTGGACTGATGTTATTAAAACTGAAAGAGGTGTTTACCTCGCTGAAGTTACTTCTCATTCCGAGCCGGATATGGCTAAGTTTGATGCCGAGAAAGAATCTCTTCTGAAATCAACTCTGGAGCAGAAACAGAACAAGTATTATGGCGAATGGTGGACTAAACTAAAAGAAGATGCAAAGATAGAAGATAACAGAGCAGCCTTCGGTTTTAAATAAGCCTGAGGTTAAATAGATTTCTTAAAGCCGTCTGAAAAACAGACGGCTTTTTTATTGACAATCAGTTGCCGTCAGATATTTGGAACGGTAACAAAACAGAGTTATCTCTGCTTCCCCGAATACTAATTATCAAAATAGATTAAGGGAGTTAAAATGGCTGACACAAAACGCATTTTGATTATCAATTGCGGGAGCTCATCGCTCAAATACGAAGTGTATCTCATGCCGGAAAAGAAAAGCCTTGGAAAAGGACTGGTTGAGAGGATTGGTTTGGATGAGGGCAAAATCACTCAAAAAACAGACTCAGGAACTTATGAGAAATGTGTTCCTATTCCCAATCATGCTGTCGCTATGGAGTTGGTTAAAAAAGCAATTACCCATGAAACTCTGGGAATGTTACAGAGGATTGAGATGATTGACGGTGTAGGGCACCGTGTTGTGCATGGTGGAGAAGACTATGCAGCATCCGTAATAATTAATGATGATGTTGTTAAGGCAATCGAAGTTAACTCTGAACTCGCACCCCTTCATAATCCGGCGAATCTAACCGGGATTAGGGAAGCGATTAAAATGCTGCCTGATGCTAAACAGGTTGCCGTGTTTGATACTGCCTTCCACCAGACAATGCCTGCTTCAGCCTATCTATACGGAATCCCGAGAGAACTTTATAATAAATACAAAATCAGAAGATACGGGTTCCACGGTACTTCCCATCGTTATGTTGCCGGAGTCGCTCATACGATGCTGAAAAGAGTTCCTGAAAACACAAATATGATTACCTGCCATCTCGGTAACGGTGCCTCAATAACTGCACTGCTACATGGAGAATCCGTGGACACATCTA
>JAFGVF010000237.1 GCA_016938155.1 Candidatus Cloacimonadota bacterium | reverse complement strand
GTGAGCAGTCTTGGTCTTTTTATTCGTGTGATTACGATAGGAAGTGTTCCGAGAAGAACTTCCGGTCGGAATGTAGTGAAACAGGTAGCAGAAACTCTGAATACAAAGGGGATATATTCAACTTGCAGGCATCCGCTGTATTTAGGTAATTTCTTCATGCATTTCGGAATTGTAATGCTTACCAGAAGTTGGTGGTTAATACCTATTTATCCTATTCTATACTGGTTTTATTATGAAAGGATTATGCTCGCTGAAGAAGATTTCTTGATTAGTAAATTCGGAGAAGTTTATCTCGAATGGGCTAATAGAACACCCGCATTTATTCCTCGTTTTAGTAGTTGGCAAGCTACCGAACTTTCCTTCAGCATGAGAACTGTTTTAAGAAGAGAATATTCAGGTTTATTTGCGATGGTTCTTTCTTTGGCAATAGTGAGTCACTTAACTTATTTTGCCAGATCAGGACAATTCGTATTGCAAACCAATTGGTTGATTGCAATTGGTTCTGCAGGTGTAATTTACATTACACTAAGAACACTAAAAAGGAAAACCCGTCTTCTGCATGAAGCAGGAAGATAGAATACTAAGGGCAGAAGTGATTCTGCCCTTGTTTTTTAAATCTCCTCTAAAGATAATAACTGAATACATTTTCCCGAATCCTTTGCCATTACTGCCTCTTTAAAATCACTAACAAAGTTTTGTTTCTTCACAACAGAGGCAATCAATGATAGTGCCTTTAAATGCTCCTGGGGATGCTCTTCCGGAGTCAGGATGAGAAACATAATCTCAATTGGTTTATCATCTGGGCTATTCCAATCTAAAGGATGCTTCAAAACACCACAGGCTATTGTTGTTTTCTGGATATGAGGAATGCGACAATGTGGTATGGCAATTCCTCTTCCGATGCCTGTACTCGCCAATTTTTCTCTTTGAAGAAGGGCATTTGTAATATCGGCAGTCTCGGTTATTATCCTATTCTTTACCATGACCTGAGCAAGTTCAAACAGAGCCTCCTGACGGGTTATTGCCATCATCTCTATGATTCTATCCTTAATAAGACCTGATAATCCTGCAGGTTCTTTACTTTCAGGCTTTGCTTCCAATGCTTCTTTCTCTCCGAGAGACACATTCTTCCACTTTGTCAGGGTTCTTTCAGAGAGATATGCACCTCCGAGTTCAAAGATAACAAGAGCAGGGATAATAGTATTGAAAATCAGGGCTCCATCAGTTTTTAACACTGAAGCAACCAGAATTGTTTCGACAGCAGCCATACCCGCCTGTGGCAGCATAAGTTTAGGCAGAGCAGCTGTGATTTTAGGGTCTTGACCGGTAAGTGTTGCTCCGCTCCAGTTTCCGATAATCTTACCCGCTGAACGAAGAGCAACATAACCCAGAACAAACACAATTGTGTCAGCCGAAAAGCTTTCCAATCGCACACTTGCCCCGATTATGGCAAAAAAGAACAGGTTCATAATCGGCATTACATTCTCGATTTTGAGTGAATCAAAAATGGCATTATTGTGCAGATTTGAAATGAGAAAACCCGCTGTAACAGCTGTTATTAAGAAAGGCAGATTGAAGTTTATGGCTACAGCTATCCCGATTGCAACAATTGCCAAGACTATCAGCAGTATCTCAACTGATGGGGTAGGATGCTGGGATAATACTGTAGAGAGAAACGAACCCTCCTCCCCCATTTCATCCTCATCGGGCTTTCTTTCCTTGATTGCAAATCTTAGAACAATGAAAATCGCAAAACCGATAAAAGTTGCCAGAAGCAGTTCCAGTATAACTTCCTTAGCTATATGGAAACCGGATACAAAATGACCACTCTGTTGTGCCATTGCTATGCTGAGAAAAATGGAAAACAGAACTACTTCCAGAATATCATCCAGAACCACAATATTAGCTAACAGCTGCTTTAATCTGCCTGTTATTTTCAACTTAGACATCAGAATAAAGGTCAAAGCAGGAGCAGTCGCTATGCCTATTGAACCGATAATCAGAGAATTTATTACTGAGAATTTAAATATAAATCTAAACCCTAATGCAATTAGAAAGAATGTTAGTAATCCTTGAATCATACATATAATTGTAGCCTTTATGCCAACCTGTTTTAACCTGTCTCTGTGTAATTCCTCTCCGATTGAAAAGGCTATCAATCCCAGAAACAGAAAGACAAAGAAATGGTAACCATCAAGTATTTCCCGATATTCCGAAAATCCATTTTTATAGAAGAAATAGATTGGCTTAAATAGAACCAGTTGCGACCAGGCAGGATGCTTCAACAAAACAGTATGTAAAAGCTCAAGAAAATGAGGACCGACCAATATCCCACCACAAATCTGTCCTATTACTGCTCCGATCTTAAGCTTTTTGGCAAGTATACCGCCGATATATGCAGCCAGAATCAGAAGACCTAATTCCAATATCTGCATTTTCATGTATTGTAAATTCATACTTTATTCCAATAAGGGGTAATGCACTGCAGAGTTAACTGCAGTGCATAAAATGACATGTTAAAAGAGTGGCTTAACTCCCGAAATCCAACTCAACTATCAATTCTGTTTAATCAGTGTAGGCGTCTTCCTGATGCAATGCTGTATCAAGACCGGCTCTTTCCTCTGCTTCAGAAACACGAACAGGCGTGATAATATTGATTAACCACAGCATTGCGTAAGTAAAGAAAAACCCGTAAACGGCAGCAATAACCGTTGCCAGTAGCTGGGTGAAGAAGAAGGGAACATTGCCATAAATCAAACCATTTACGATATTCCCGTTTACGGCTGTTGAGGCAAAGACACCAAGCAGAATTGTACCGATGAAACCTCCGACTCCATGAACACCCCAGACATCAAGGGCATCATCCCATCCGAGTCTGTTTTTCATGTGTACGGCAAAATAGCAGAGTAATCCGGAAACGATTCCGATAATGGCTGCTGCCCATACCGGAACAAAGCCTGCGGCAGGTGTTATGGTAGCTAAACCTGCAACAGCTCCTGTCATAAGCCCTACGAATTTGGGTTTACCTTCTCGTTTCCATTCTATAATAAGCCATGTAATTGTGGCAAAAGAAGCAGCAATATCGGTATTAAGAAATGCTTGGGCAGTGATATTATCGACCTGCAATTCACTACCGGCATTAAATCCATACCAGCCGAACCAGAGTAGTCCTGTCCCAATGGCAACAAGTGGAATACTGTTTGGTTTCCCACCCTTTTCGAGTCGTGAACCGACGAAGAATACTGAGGCTAAGGCAGCAAAACCGGCAGTTGTGTGAACAACTATACCACCGGCAAAATCCATCACACCCCACTGAGCCAGAATTCCACCACCCCAAATCATATGAACAAAGGGGTAATATACGAAGATTTGCCACAGAATCAGGAATATCAGATAAGCCTTAAAGGAAACTCTTCCTGTAAATGCACCTGTTATCAAAGCTGGGGTGATTATGGCAAACATCATTTGATAAGAAATGAATAAAAACATGGGAATTGAACCATTTCCGAATGGAGTCATAGAATCGATTCCTCTCAGAAAGGCATTACTCAAATCCCCGATAATTGGTCCACTACCACTGAAACAAAGTGAATAACCGAAGGAATACCACATTATTGTTGTGATACCAAGGGAAACGAAACTTTGCATCATAATTCCCAGGATATTTCTTTTTGAGGCAAGTCCGCCGTAAAAGAAAGCAAGGCCCGGGGTCATCAACATTACAAGACTGGTTGCTAAGAGCATGAATCCAGTAGAGCCTGTGTTAAAAGTAGGCATATATCCTCCCTTATTAAATGCCGGTAATCTGAGATTATTGCAAACGGGAGTTACTGTGCTTTGCAATCAAGGCAGACTCCGGAAAAGTCTTCCCCGTCAATTTGCGTACTTTGGCTCGCGGGGAGACTTAGTGCAATATGGTAAGATATTAAATTTTAGTCAAATATATTGTTGCGGAATAGTTGTTTTCTTTTCTTAAGATTGTCTTTTGCTTGCTTTTTCTCGGCGTAGATGCTTCCTCTGATCAAGGTGTTCCTGATAAGAAGTTGTAAAGATATGTCCACCCTTACCATCGGCGAAGAAATACAAATAGTCTGTTTTTGCGGGATTTAAAACAGCATTTACAGCGTAAAGTGATGGGCTGCAGATAGGTGTCGGCGGTAATCCTAAATATAAATAGGTATTGTAGGGCGAATCAATTTCCGTGTCTTTATAATAGAGAAAATCTCGATGTACCCCTTTTTTCTCCAATAGATACTGTATTGTCGGACTTGCCCCCAATTTCATTTTCAATTTCAGGCGTTTTAAATATACATCGGCAATAAGCGGCATCTCATCTCTGTTTTTTGCCTCTGCTTCAACAATGGAGGCAAGGATAATTGTCTGATAATAACTAAGTTGTTCAAGCCGTCCAACTTCCGCTTCTTTAAACTTTTTCAGGGCAAGTTTCACCATTGTCTCAAGAGCTTCATCTGCCTTTGTGTCATCTTCAAAAAGATATGTTTCAGGATATAGAAATCCTTCCAGATTGGGTATTTTCAAACCTGTAAGTCTCTCACAAAATTGGGAATTTACGGCTAAAGAGTCTAACACCGCTCTTGGGATAACAAGCATATTTGAGATAATATTGAGAGTTTTATCCAGAGAAAGACCTTCAGGAATAGTGACTCTCCTCAGCTCGTAATCACCGGAAGTAATTTTATCAAGAGCAATAAACACATTGCATTCGTCATCGAAAATATATTTACCGGGTTTGAGTTTCTTGTCACTCTTGGTAAGGGCAGCTACAATTTTAAAGGTAATGGGATACTTAATCAGTTTTGCATCACTGAGTTTTTTTGCAACATCGATTGCCGTTTCTCCCTTTTCAATCTTGATGACCGTTCTCTCAATCTTTCTGGGAAAGGTTAGGAAACCGGTTACCGACAACAATACAGCCACAAAAATGGCAATCAGTAAGTACTTATTACTCGCTAAACTCATCTATTCTTTTGCCTCTAAATAACTTTTTAAAATCATATATGCTGCCATAGCATCGATATATTTTCGTCCTTTGATAGGATCGTAACCCATTTTTCGGAGTTCCTGAGATGCCTCATAAGTACTTAATCTCTCATCCCACATTTCAACAGGTACAGAGATTCCTGTTTTAAGCACTTCCGAGAATTTCAACACTTCTCTTGTCTTATCTGTTTCCTGTCCTTCAAGACCAAGCGGAAGTCCTAAAACAACCCGACTAATTTGCTTTTCTTGAATGAGTAGCTTGATTTGATTGATAGTTTTCTCTTTGCCTTCGTTGGGTATCGTATCAAAGGGCTTTGCAAACATCTGCATTAAATCTGTAATTGCTAAACCGATTCGCTTTTCGCCGTAATCGATAGCCATAATGCGGCTATACATCAGTTACAACCAGGAATTGTCACGCCAGATTATTATACTCCAGCGAGGGGTATCAGTGATTGATTTATTAACCAGATAAAAACGGACGAAACCATTCGAGCTAATGGTCTGCCCATTCGAGTTGTATTGTAATGTTAGGCTGAAATGCACATCCGTGTATTTGTAGCCATTTGGTAAACCTTCGGAATCAGTATCATCAGTCCAGACTAAATCATTAGTTGGAATCTCCAGAATAATCTGATCAGGCGGTGGGTAAGAATTATCAGAGGAACCGTTTTCAAAGAGGTTCTCATGGTAGCGAATCTCCTGTTGATAACCCCACCAACTGTCTTTGATCCCGTCTCCATCCATATCAATGCCGATATCGGGTGCATCGGATTCTATTAACTCAAATCTGAAATCTTCTGCCAGACAGCTTTTGAACAAGTCCGTATTCAACTGCTCATAAGCTCGGACAAGATTCTCTATCGTTTTTGTCGGGGTAGAGAAATCGTAGTTTGTATTTGTACTGATATTGTTCACGGTAACCGGATTAAAGGGATTCTCACTGCATCCGTAAAGGAGCAAGCCCATTAAAGCAAGTACCGGAATCAATTTACTGAACAAATTCATATTTCAACATTCCCCATGTCGGATTTGTTATCCCGTTTTTCCGGTTATCATACCATTTTTTCAGATACCAATATCCGGAATCCTCTTCTAAAATCAAAGTCGCTTCACCTCTGAACTCCGTACTCTCACCTTCAGGGGCATTTGTACGCATTATGTAGTAATCAACATTTACTTCCACTTCATTCGGTCCACTGTTCGACGAAGTTAATATCGACAACATCACATCTAAGTTACTGTCAAGAGATGATAAATGTGAGTGCAAATTCTCCATCATTTCAGTTTCCGATGCCTTATCCCACGAATATGGCTTTTCCAAACCTAACGCTAAAGCATCGTTATCATCTAATATAAACTCGAAATCACTCGTCAAAATCAGAATATAATTATCTTTATTACGCTT
>JAFGVF010000236.1 GCA_016938155.1 Candidatus Cloacimonadota bacterium | reverse complement strand
TTTAAGCGGCTAGATGACCAAATCAAGAATATCATCGAACCGTTGAGAAAAGTATTACCTCTAAAGTCGGAAATATTGGAATTGAATGTAACTGTTCCGGCTCAATTTTCGGGCCAATCATTCAGTGTATTCAAGAGTATTGGTGAAATAAAATCAGAACAATGGCTTTCGGATGGATCACTACAAGTGGTGCTTAACCTCAACGCCGGAATGAAGAGCTCATTTCTAGATCGGATTGGTACTGCGACTAAGGGCTCAGCTCAGGTCACAGAAAAATAAGAATGACCTATGTTATTGGCCACACTTAAAATATAAGTCTGTTCTAACTTCCCAAAAAGGGAGAATTATGAATAAAAGATTTTTGAATTCTTATTTAGGAGGATTACTCTATGCAGGAAGTTAAAAGAAAATACGTTATTCCTGGTGATATTGTGGCTGAAGGTAATTTGAGACCGTTGGTTAATGTATTTAAGATTGGAAATTCAATTGTGGCAACTCGAATTGGAATTACAGAATCATCCAAGGATGGTGCTAAAGTAATTCCATTATCCGGGATTTATTTCCCCAGGGCAAATGATATTGTCATAGGTAAAATACTGGACCATTCATCTCTCTCTTGGTCGGTGGATATCAATTCATGCTTTGCTGCCCATTTACCTGCTCAAGACATATTTGGAAGAGACTTTTCACCAGCGCACGATGACATGGGACGTCAATTATCATCTGGAGATGTTATTGTCGCTAGAATTGCGATTTTTGATAGGACAAGGGATCCAATCCTTACTATTCAAGATAAAGACTTGGGAAAAATACCTACAGGTGAATTGATAAAAATATCACCAACCCGCGTTCCAAGACTCATAGGAAAAAGAGGATCGATGATCCAAACAATCGAAAAGGCAAGTTCTACAAGGATAACCATAGGCCAAAATGGAATTATTGTAGTATCAGGAAAAGACAAGGAAGGAATTACTCTTGCCATCAATGCAATTCACATAGTAGAAGTAGAAGCACATACTTCAAACCTTACGCAGAGGATTAAGCAATTATTGAATGTGCCCGACTCTGAGATTGAGGGTGATGATACTCAGAATAATGAGGTAAATGAAGCTACAATTAATGGTGATAGAGATATTTCGAACAAGAATGATAAAGAAATGGGAGTGATTAATTCAAATGGTACAAAGTAGAAGCCTTATAGACGAAAGCGGAAAGAGAAGCGATGGTAGGATCATTGATGAATTAAGAGAAGTAAAAATCAATGTTGGCATCATAAAGAATGCGGACGGTTCTGCTCTAATTGAATTCGGTAAAAATAAAATTATAGCGGCCGTCTATGGTCCGAGAGAAGTTCATCCAAAACATATGGCATTATCTGACCGCTGCGTTGTAAGATGCAGATACCACATGTCTCCGTTTTCAACAGATACTCGCAAGAGTCCTGCGCCCTCTAGAAGAGAGACAGAAATATCTAAAGTTATTCGAGAAGCTCTCGAACCTGCTCTGATACTTGAGGATTATCCTCGTGCTGCAATTGATATTTTCATTGAAGTCTTGCAAGCAGACGGTGGTTCACGGTGTGCAGGCATTTCTGCTGCATCTGTTGCTCTCGCAGACGCAGGAATAAATATGCGTGACATGGTTTCAGCATGTGCTGCTGGAAAGGTAGATGATAAAATAGTGATTGATATTAATGATACTGAAGACAAAGAAGGGGGAGCTGATATGCCGGTAGCATATATGCCAAATCTAAAGAAAATAACACTTCTGCAGCTTGATGGAGAATTGAATCCAAATGAATTTAATGCTTGTTTGGATGAAGCAATACGTGGTTGCTTGAAAGTATATGAAATACAACGTTCCTCTTTAATAGAAAAGTACTTTGGCAATGAAAAGGGATTGAAAGAAGAATGAGTCTGTCAAAAAAATCTACAGTAATTGTGGAAAACCTTCGCAAAAAACAGATGCGAGAATCAATTTCAGCAGGGAAAAGACTAGACGAAAGAGGTTTAGATGAAATAAGGCCGATTGAAATTGAATTAGACGTTATCAAAAAGGCAAGCGGATCGGCTTGGGTAAAGTTAGGTAACACAGAAGTTGTAACAGGAGTAAAGGTGGAAACCGGTGAACCTTTTGAAGGATTGGAAAATAGTGGAGCTTTGATAATTACTGCTGAAGTACTCCCAATTGCATCACCACATGTAGAACCAGGTCCACCTGATGAAGAAACAATTGAACTTGCTCGAGTGGTTGATAGAGGAGTGAGAGAATCTGAAATGTTAGATCTAAGCAAGTTAGTTTTGGTTCCCGGAAGAATTGTGTATACCATTTTTGTTGATTGTAGTATCATCAACGTAGATGGTAACCTTTTCGATGCGGCGTCTTATGCTGTAGTATCGGCACTAGCGAGCTGTAAACTACCTGTTTTTGAAATTAAGGATGACAAAGTAGTAGAAACAGGAAGAACTCAAGAACCTCCTATAACTACTATGCCCGTATCTATTACTACTGTTAAAATCGGAGATTACCTGCTCTCAGATCCAAATAC
>JAFGVF010000235.1 GCA_016938155.1 Candidatus Cloacimonadota bacterium | reverse complement strand
GGTAGGATTATACTCATGAGCCCCCATATCTATTATGTTATTCCAGATTCTGGGATTACCGGTTATATCATTTGCAGGCAGATTCATACCTAGTGTGTCAGGAGTTCCCGTATTTACACAGGGAGAAAACTCACTCAACTGTACCCAGCGTGGATCACCGATAGGGATATTCCCTTCGACATCACCACGGAAGAGCGGGTTTGTATCTATGTTGTGAGTACCCCAGATGAGTGTATTATTAACATTTGCAGCACCCACTACTCCTGTTTCTCCATTTCTGATAAGGCAATAATCAACATTCGCTATGGTTGGTATAGGATTCGGATCACTTGGGGGATATGCCCAAAGATGAAGCTCTCCTCCACATTCAGGGTTATAGAGGATGCTGTTCCGCATCACAATATCTCCAATAAACCTGACTGCAAACTCAGGACCGTTATTATGAGCTACAGTAAGATTGTTCAAATGGATCTGGTCATATCTACTTACTATAACCAAAGACTCCCCACCACTTGCAAATGTGTTATTATACATTAAGAAGTTATTCAGTTCAAGATTACCACCTGGTGAACTCGGGCTGGTGTTGGAGTACTGAACGAGATTACTGGAATCAGTTCGCTGATTATTGGTAATAATTGTGTTATTAACAGTTACATCACTATCATCAAAGTTCATGACTGAAACAAAACCCATATCACAGTTACTAATGATGTTATTTACAATAGTATTGTTAAATACAATATCGCTACATTCATAAGTATAAATAGCAGTAATCATCTCATCAGTATTTTCAATATCATGAATACTTACATTTTCATAGATAGTGTTTGTACAAAACATCATTAACATCCCTGGGATAGTAGGAAGATTGTTATAGATATCAATATCATGAATATAAAGGTTGTTACAACTATTAATTGAGAAAGCAGTATCATCCATCTCATCACACAAAGTCACTGAAAGATTTCCTATCTCTACATTTTCAGCATTACTTGTAAGTACTAAATTTATTCCCCAATCATCACCAATAACAACATCGGTAGGAATTTCACCGGTACCAAGCATTTTTGTATTAGATTGACAAGCAATCGGAAAGATTTGATTGTTTACTATCCTGCCATAAGTACCGGGCAAAAGGAAGACAGTATTGGGATTTTGTTCATCGGGCTGGATTAGTCGGTTGGCAAAAGCGATTGTTTTTAGGGCTGTTGCAGGAGTAAGTCCATCATTATTGTCATCACCTCCAGGTGAGACATATAAATCTGCATCAATTTGGCTGAAATATGCATTCTGTACAGATATACTTGGGATTGGATTTGTATTTAAGGGGGGAGCATAATAAGAAACAAAGAATCCGTCAGGTTCGGTCATGTTCACACTGAGGGTATCAAGTACAATATCATTGCAGGTTACATTATAAAGAAAGATATCCTGTACATCTCCGTAGTTATTGTAAATGCTGTTAGGATTAGCTGAGTCAAAGAAAACTGAAGCTCCATTTACCCCTATCCCACCACCTTGGTGTATAGATTTATTGTTTCTGATAATGTTACCTGATAGAGAAATTGAACTGTTGTCTGCACATCTTATGCCTCCGGAGGAATAAGATGAGTTATATTCGATGATACAATGCTGGACAGCCAGAGTACTTGTTAATTTAAGATAGATTCCACCTCCAAACCAGTCAGGGTTTACTGGCAGGCTATACCCAGAGCCATTTGTAATTGTGAAGCCTATTAGTATAGCATTTTCTTCTCCCCTAATGGCTATTACACAGCTTGATAGCTGATTCCCATCAATAATTGTGGATTCAACAACACTCCAATCGGGAGTGTTGATATATTCACTACAGACAGTAATGCTTTTACCAATAAAGTCAATGTTTTCAAAATACCGCCCTGGATAAACAAGAACAGTATCATTATCTGATGAAGCGTCAATAGCAGATTGAATTGTTGTGTATGGATATGAACCATCTAGAGAGACTTCAAGAGTCACGGCTTTAATAGTATTCATTAACAGCATTAAGAGAAGAAGCAATAATAATTTATTCATAAGCACCTGCTTTATTTTTATCTCTGTCACCATTGCGAGTTTACGAGCTCGAGGAATAGAGATAAAACTTCGCATTTCCCCAAACTCACTATGTTCGTACAGGTGACTGCTTAGATAACTACTCAATGTAATCCAAAACAATTCGAATCATCGACACAGTCGATGTACTCCAAAGTAGGGGGCAGGTACAAGACCTGCCCCTACCATTATGTGATTATTTAAGTAACATCATTTTCTTTGTCAAGGTTTTATGGTCTGCTTTCATTCGATAGAAATATACACCCGAAGCAACTTGCTTACTATTTCTATCTTTTCCATCCCAGACAACGGAATGATAACCCGGTTTCATATATTCATTCACAAGGGTTGTAACTTTCTGACCTCTTATATTGTAAACATCAAGTCTTACATCAGTTTCGTTCGCAATATCGAAATTTATAATGGTCGTAGGATTAAATGGATTGGGATAATTGCCCCCAATGGGTTAATGTCATTTTTGCCGATTCAAATCTCTGATCACTGATAAACACAAGCTGTGATTACTCATTTACATTTATACAAAGCAATGATATCTTTGTCAAGCAGGAGATAATTTTATCTTTTGTTTATAAAGTGGATCATCCCTTCGTTTGAATAAGTGGGAACCAAGAGGCTACAATTGTAAATTACTGCTGAAACAGAAACACAAATTGCGGAATGAAGGTCGGAAATCAATAATTGTTTATGCAGAGTCATTGGCATTTAAATTGGCATTGAAATTTTTAGGTTTCTTCCGTTAGTCTGGTAAGAATGTTATATCCTCCAATACGTTAGAAATGATTCTCCTATACCTGACCAATACCTCACCCATGCCAGCCATGGGTTGTCCATTGGTGATCCATGGGAGGGGCATCGGAGACCTATTGGTAGCTGTAAGACAATTACTTAACTGCTGATTCGGGTTAAACTGCCTGTTGTTTCCATGGCTCTTTGTGTTTTGTCGGGAGTGGGAAGGCTAACTCCAATCTGCTGTAATTATTAGAGTGAATTATAGTTTTTTTACCGATTCGAAGCTCGTTACGATTGATTGCATTTTTTGCTAAGCCCCACTTTTAAGAGTACAGCTAAAGCAGTACCTCCATTTCTTGGGCACAAATTGTTGTGCCCCAACGATTCATTACCTTTCAAATGGTCATTAGACCTTTGAAATGGTGGGCTATTGCAATCATTCCGTTTGCTTGCACCGTAGCGAACGAAGTGAGTGTGGGGCGAAGGAAACAAAAGTGCAATACAATCGCGTTATATGCTTTTTTAGACGCACGGCCGTGCGTCTCTACCGGTGAATGCAAACTTACTCACTGTTCGGGATTATTGCGTTGCATCTTTCTTTGAACGAAATCTCTTGTATTTTCCTCGCTCGTGTATTCAGAGTGGTTCGTGGTTGAATGATTCTTTGCCTTTTGCATTCGTACTACGACTCTCCTGAGTTGCTGACAATTCGTAGAATTGTGGAATTGAACAGCCCTTTCGAGCTGTATGCAACCGACGATCAAAGAGATGAGCTCGCAAGCCGAAGGCGAGCAACTATTATAGGACATCGTATAAATTCTAAGAGTACAGCTAAAGCAGTACCTCCTTTTCGGGTAGGCACAAGGCACTACCCCTACAAACTCACTTGCAGCTCAGGAGAATTGCGTTGTATCTTTCTTTGAACACATCTCTTGCATTTTCCTCGTTCGTGTATTCAGTGTGGTTCGTGGTTGAAAGATTCTTTGCATTTCGTAACGGCATCTAAACCCGCATTATCTTCACTGTGGACTTGTTTCTGCAACCCGTCAAATAACGGGCTTTTCAGACGCATGTTTTCCACTAGCCTCGCACTACCCCCGCACTGTGACACAGCGTGGACAGCGGGTTCACAGTGACGGCACAGCGGGATCACAGTGCGTTGATGAATAGAAGTGTGAAAG
>JAFGVF010000234.1 GCA_016938155.1 Candidatus Cloacimonadota bacterium | reverse complement strand
TATTTAGCAGGAAACTGACCTCATAAAGATGCCAGACATCGACACCAGTAAAGGGTAGCTTGTCGTTTATAATGCCTATGCCTGAGCGTTCTGTTTGACGCGGTACGCGATCAAGCACACTCGTATCATATTTCTGGGGATAGTTTGTCTTTTCACCTAATGTTTTCATCTCACACTCGTTTCATTACTCGTTCCCAAGCCCCTGCTTGGGAATGCCATTACTCGTTCCCAAGCTGGGGCTTGGGAACAAGACTGGGGGCTTGGGAACAAGATTGCACCTAAGGTTTTCATCTTAGCTCCACCGCCAAATCATCGCATTCAGCCGTTTTCCAATACTGGAAGCGAATCTCAGGGTTGCTGTTCTTCTCGAAATATGTCCTCTCTTCCCGAATGGAAAAGGTATTTTGTCCGAGATTCTCAATTTCAACAATTGCCTTTCTCATCCCCTTCATGGCAAAGGGTATGGTAATTCTTTCATTAATCTTATCCGATTCATAATTAAAAGTATTAATGAGCTTCTCTTTGTCGTTGTAGAGCCTGAAAACAAGGCTACATCGCGAATCGGGAGTAATAATCGTCAAACTATCCGTCGTGATGGATTTAGCTCCGAAATCAGCGGAATCGAAGTTTATACGAATGGCTGTGCCAGGATATATGGCAAGGCTGTTGAACTCGGACAACTCTGAACAATATGTGTATCGTTTAAGTTTCGCCTTTATCTTCCCAATAGGATTAACGGCAGTAGTTTTATCAAAAGGTATCCTGCAAACCTGAACATCGCTGGAATCTGCTTTAATATAGAAAGGGTATTTGTTATTGATTTTAAGTTCGGCAGTCCCTTCGGGCAGATAACGGAATAGGTATCCGGCATCATTGGCAGCATAGCTTTTAAAGTAGTGAGATTTATAACCGGTCCAACATGCCTCTGCCCCACCCTGTGGTTTTCTCTGATAATCTATTACGCGTACCGAAACGGTGTTCTCTAAAACCTTAGCCACAAACCCGCGAAAAGCAAGCATGTGCTTATCGAGTATCTTCGCCAGTTGCTCCGGTCCCGGACGAATCACAGAATAGCCCTCGACTGTATTCCCTCCGGTCTCTATGTCATAGGCAAGCGTTCGGGTTTCCGCATAGAGATAGTGACGCAGATAGCCTATCATGGTGGTTGTACCCATGTGGAGAGTGTAATTACCGGGAAGATAGTCTTTGGGTAGAAACTTGGTCATAGCTTTACCCAACTCTACATAATTTGCATAATCGGGGGATTTTTCATAGCCATCGTTCCAGGGGAAGAAGATAATCTCTGAGAAAGCTCCGGTAGCGGAACTATGGTAATTCAGGGCATAAGTAAAATTCTCCCGATGGAAGAAATCCTGCATCCCAAGCACCTCCTCTTCAGAGGCGGGACAATGTCCTTTAAAATAGATACTCTCCGGATGTGGATAGGAAAAATCTATCCAATCAAAGTCAAAGTTCTTATTCAGGTCAACTCCATCTGTATCAATCTCCAGATGACCGTTGTAATTGGTATCGGTCTTATTCTTCCGACAGAGAAAGTATTCCCCGGAAGTGACCGTATCGTGTCCTTCCGGATTCATGGTCGGGACAAACCAGAGTTCAAACCTGTCCAGAAGCTCTGTTATTAAGGGATCATTCCCATAGGAATCAAGGACATCATGCAAAAGGCGTAAGGAGATTTCCACTCCGATGACCTCTTCTCCCTGTGAGGAACCGTGGATGAGGAGTGAAGGACGGTTATTGAAATCGGTTCGAGCGAAATTGGATACCCGTACAGCATAGATTGGCTTACGACTGTAACTGCTGTGCCCGATAATCTCCCACACCGCCATTTGTGGGTATTCATCGCATATCGACTTCACCTCTTCAATCATTTCGGGATATGTATGATAAATCGCAGGCAAAGGATAGTAATTCCTCTGTGCTACGAGAGATGTAGTAATCAGCAATAGTATGAATAAATATCGTAAACGCAAGTATGTTTCCTCGGTTATCATAGTTTTCTGAATAGTGTTTAGAGTGAGTTTAAGCGTCAAGGGTTTTCTTAGAATTGACATGGCTTCTGTTTGTTATGCATAGTACCCTCCCCAGGGTTAAGGGCATTATCTTTTTCTCCTACCATAGGCTGCAGCCTATGGCTATTATTCTGTAATCCTTTCAGGATTATAGAGTTACTGGATAGAGATGTGATAGATTAGTGTATTTTTAAGCAATGATAGTATCTTAAATCTTAATGGAATGGCAAAATACCTCTGAAACATAATCGTATTCTCTTTTGTCCTGAAAGGACAGCAAAATACTAGCCTCGGGTCGCATGACCCGGGGTAGATAGTACCCTTAAAAACCTTCAACCCTGATTTATCCATCGTAGCGTTAGCGTGGGCGGAATGAGTTGCACACCAGTTTCTCAGAATTTCGAGGGGCTGCTAATCTTCTTGGCTAAGATTATTTAAAAATCATCTGGATGTCGTCTTGAGAAAACGCTAATTATTTTTATACTTTCTCTGTTAAATGAAACTCTGCTCGTTAAATTAGGCAAATATATATATTCAGCTGTCTGCTTGTTATATATTATGGCAATAGAGTTGTTGTTACTTACACAGAGAAACTCACTTGACTGATCAAGAGATAATACTGAACTTGAAGCTAATGGTTGGTTAGCAAAAAGCAGTTGATAGGATAATTCAACAATGTCAAACTGTAAAATTCCGACTGTATATGCATGAATGTAAACATATTCTTTGTAATCAGTAATGACATCAAATACAAATCCCTCATAAATAAGACTATCTATCCCTGTTTCAATATCATAACAATAAAGCCCTGTTGGTGTTATCACAGGTGAACTATTTTTAAAATAGAACACTTTGTTGAAAACAATGCTGCTACTTCCAAAAAAAACAATATTATCATTCTGTTCCCGAATCAATTCAGTTTCGGTATTATCAATCAAATTGTATATTATAAGGCTCTCTGAACGAACATCCTGACTATAAATATATCGGCTATATACAATTTGTGTGTTATCGACAGAAATTGAAGCATCATGTTCTCTGATATCCGGTGTATTCGTAATATTTCTTAAATCTGTTCCGTCAACATTTGCAATATAGATGTCTTGATTATACTCCATTACCATTTTGGTTCTATCATGACTTATCTCGACGATTTTTCCTACATCTGTAAGAACATAATCTCCGATAGTTCCATCTTCATTCAGATATGATACTGATATGTAATTATCAATTATAACCTTTTCCTCTCCCGGATTATCTAAATCTGCTACATAATAAGGAGAACGGTTCCCCTTAGTCAGAAATTCTATGTCACTCCCATCAATATTCATAGTAGCAATCCACTCTTCGGACCAGTATTTACCCTCATCTGAATAATCAAAACATGAGGTTAAAAGAAGTAATAGCAATAGGATCACTAATGATTTTATAAACTGCATAATTAATTCCTTTTACAATTTACAGCATCCATTCTGAATCAAATCATTCAGGGAAACTCCGTGAGTATAGACAGATAATTTTAGTCCCAATCCTATTAAAAGAAGCAGATGATCTAAAGCCGGTCAATTGACAGTAATCCAATGTATTCAGATTCAGGATGTAATTGTACTTAAATGTAACCAGCAAATCAACACCTGTCGGGCTTAGTGATAAAGTCGGATACTGAGAATAATACTCGTCGGTATAATGAAATATTTCTGTCGTATTCAGGCTTGGAATATCCAGTTCAATTATTGAATGTAAGTCATTGTCAGGAAAATATAGCTTATCACAGTAGTTGGACACCAGCGAGCTGACAGTCTTCCCTTGATAAACCATAGAGATGCTTTCATTGCTTAAATCATAGCAATAAACACCACTTTTTGATATTCCATCGGTATAGGCTTTCTCAAAGAAAATCAAGTCATTAACCATGCGTTTATTCATTATTGAAAGACCGGTTGAAAACCTTTCACTAAACAGAGAAACACCCTTACCTGTCTCAATATCATATAGAATTAGTGCATTGAGGGGCTGAGTCTGCGGTTTTGTTATTATCTGAGTATAAACAACCTTACTTGCATCAGCTGAAAATGAGGCATAATTCTCAGCAGTATTGGGAGTATTGGTAATATTCAATAGCTCTGTACCATCAACTCTGGCGATATAAATATCTTCATCATAACCCAAAAGGAGCATTGTCCTATCCCAGCTAACCTCATAAATATGATCAATATCAGGTATAATCAAAACGGGGGCAGAACCGTCAGGATTCATTGAAACCACACCATCATCAATAAGACATACAACCTTCTCATTCAGATTATCGGTAAAATCGGTAACATAATAAGGTTGCCAAGCATCCCTATAAATGTATTTTAGACTGGTTCCATCGTTATTCATTGTTGTTACCCAATCATCACTCCACCTATAAATCTCTTTTTCGAGACAAGAAGACAGAAGTAACATACTTATAAGAATAACCGTTATTCGAAGAATTCCGGTTATCATCGATAGCTTCAATATATCTGAACTCATCCTCATAACTCCCTCTCAAACTTTTATAGCCTATTAAGTAATTAATGAATTTTTTCGTCAACATTAATATGATATTTAATTGAATCCCTAATATGAGACGGCTCAAGCACTATGCCACCTTTATCCTCAGTTTATCAGCTACAATGTTTATAATAAAGCAATGTTTTATTGGGTGTTTCCCCCAGCCACCAACTTCAGTTGGAGGGGAAAAGTGTATCGTGGAGGTCGCAAACCCCCACTTAAAAGTGGAGGCTGGGGGAATTGTACACCATGGAATCGTACACCTTACTCGCTACTAATGAGCTACACCGGTCAAGCCGAAGCCGAAACTCCAATCGGCTAACCCCAATGTTTCGTCACCAATTTTTCGTCCATATTTCGTCAATACTCAATCCGATCATGACGCGTGCCCCACGCGTCGGTCACCCGTTACCCACCCGTGGGCCTCCCGTGGCGAGGCACGAGTTATCCACAAGTGGTGGACAACTTATTAACGGAAAAATATCGCGTCTTGACCGGATTGAGTATTGACGAAATATATGGAGTTAATCGTTTAAATATGCGTTTAAATAAGTGCAATTACATACGAGTTGTGGAAACATTGTATAATAGGAGGGAAAAGGAGGTAAATAGTAGGCTTGAAATTAATTAATTGTTTCTGTCAATAACTTCTGAAGGACAGAAACATCTTCCGGCACAAATTCAATAGCCATTACGGCAAGGGGAAGTTCAGGATAATTCTGTAGTTTGGTGAAATCTTTTTCTGTTGTGATGAGGTACTTAATACCATTTAAGAATACTTCCGAGCGTACTTTCTCAATTTCTGCGGGACTACTGAAAGCATGATGATCAGGAAAGATGAAATGTTTGCTGTAACTGAGTCTTAAATCCATGATTGTTCTTTCAAACGACACAGGATTGCCCAGAGCGGAGATGAGTGCAATCTTGCTGTCCTTAAGCTCTTGCATACTTATCTCCTTCTTTTCTTGAGAATAGAACTTAACTACTTGATAATTGCCTTTCAGATGAGGTTTTCCCGATTTAAGGGCAAAATCAGGAACTCGTCCTTTTCCGGTAAACACCAGACAATCGGCAGATTTGATGGCACTGATATTTTCTCGGAGAATCCCTGCGGGAAGAACAAAACCGTTCCCGATGCTGTCTTCGGTTTTAAAGAGAACAAAATCAAGAGTATGTTTGACCGCAAAATGCTGAAAAGAATCGTCTAAAATAATAAAGTCGAGTTCAGGATATTTCCGTAGCAGCATTCGGATGGCATTCTTTCTATTTCTACCTGCAATAACGGGTATGCCCGGGAGCAGATGAGCTAACAATTGTGCCTCATCGCCGGCTTTCTCGGCTTCGGGAAGTATTTTGTCAGGCGTAGAGATGATTGTCAGGATATTCTCAAATTCACCTTTATACCCACGATGGGACACTGCCACCTTCTTGCCCTGCCCCTGCAAATACTTAGCCAGAAAGACAGTAAAAGGGGTTTTCCCCGTTCCACCACTCACTATGTTCCCGACACTGATTATCGGGATGTCCGCCACCCAGCCACTTGAAGCCTGAAACTTCCTTTTCAGCCATGCGATTAGGGTATAAGGCAGGGAAAGCGGAAATAAGAGAACGGATATAATAGTTTTATGATAGAGATGCTTGTGGATGAAGGTTTGAATTGCCATATAAATAAAGAAACCCGCAGGACAAGCCTGCGGGTTTGTTAAAACTGATTAGAATTGTACTTTAGGGGCTTCTTCAGCACCAGTAGTAGCCTGGAAGAACTCCAATTTAGTCAGATTGAACATTCCTGCAAGGATGTTGTTCGGGAAAGTAACAATCATTTGATTGTAGCGTTTTGAAGCTTCATTGAAGTCACGACGGGCGACTGAGATTCTGTTCTCGGTACCTTCCAACTGACTCTGCAGAGCTAAGAAATTCTGGTTTGCTTTCAAATCAGGATACCTCTCAACAACCACCATAAGGCGTTGGAGAGCACCGCTAAGACCTGCTTGCATCTCCTGGAACTTGGCAAACGCCTGTGGGTCGTTGATAACATTACCAGCATTAACCACACCCCCGACTTTAGATCGGGCTTCGGTAACGGCAATCAGAGTTTCGCTTTCATGGGCAGCATAACCCTTAACTGTTTCCACCAGATTAGGGATAAGATCGAATCTTCTCTGGTACTGATTCTCAACCTGTGACCATTGATTCTCAACCTCTACTTTTGCTTTAACCATTTGATTGTAACGCGATACAAAGGAACCGATAAATAATAATATTACTGCTACTATCACAATGATAATTATTGTACTCTTTTTCATTAATACCTCACTTTACTTGAAGATGAATATCAGGGACATTAGCCCCTGCATTAATAGTTAACTATATAACTTGAAAAACTTTAAGCAGAATGAGCAGAAGTAATAATGCCTGAACTGCCCAACTGATATATAGTTTTGATTTCAAGTCGTCAATAATCTTTCTCATCTCGTTTTGCTTCTTTTCTGCTTTGACAAGCAGATGTTCACAAACTTCGACTTTCTCAGCGGTTTTATCTATCTTCTTGATGTTTCTGTTATGATTAAGGTCGCGAGTCAGGTTACCCCAAAAAGTGGAAACAAGAGTCAAAACCATTGGTAACCAGTTAGTTTTGTTGCTGTTTTTTGCCATTACAAGCTCCTTTTAAAACTTATAACCAATAGCGATGTGATGAGTTCCATTTAGAGCAACATGAGAGTTGTAGGCATAATCAACAAGTACATTGAACATATTTATGCCTGCTCCAAATGTAATCACATTCGGTTTATTATGCACACCTGCTCTGAGTGTTAAAGCCTTGACGGGAGTAATTTCGAGTCCACTCATGAAAGATGTTTCTCCTCCAAACTCCTGCTTCATCTCAATGCTTGTTGTAACCATTTCGTAAGGGATATAGGATAAACCGATAGCCATAAGCTGTGGTAAATCATCCTTACTCTCAGCCCCAATCTTAGGATTGTTGAGATTTGAAACAGAGAATCCTAAACGAGTTCTTTGGCGAAGAGTCGCCATTGCACCAATATTCAGCCCAAAAGTAGCTTTAGTATCCTGCTCATCAAAGCTTAATCTGTAGATATTGACACCATAACCAATCGTAGCTTCTGAATGAATATCCTTGAACAGAGTAAAAGCATGATTTATGCTGTAAGTTTGCTCTGATTGGAGCGTTACATCCTCAAAAGTAACATCAAACATCTGAACCCCAAGTCCTATGGTTCCGGCTTTTCCCATTTTATAGGAAACGGCAATATTCTTAAGTTCATTATAGCCGGTATTCCAAAGATCGGTATAACTGATAATCACTTCGTTATGAGCATACTCTAAACCGGAAGGATTATAGAAAACAGCATCAGCATCGTCAGATATGGAGTAAAATGCTCCACCCAATGCTCTTGCTCTGGCAGAAGGACCATAGTCGTCAAATATGGAGAAAAGAGAAACAAGCGACACAGCAAGTATAGTTATTAGTATTATCTTTTTCATCTTATCCTCCCTTACAGTTCCGTTGATATAACAATTGGCTGAGTAGTTTCTTTCTTCTCACCTGTTTTACGATCAATGACTTCTACATGACAAATATACATCCCCGGAGGTAGTAATCTGTGGTTCGTTGCTTTACCGTCCCATAAGAAGGTTCCTGTTCCTAGTGAATTGATAATATTCTCATCCACTAATGTTGCCTGATGTCGTCCCATTGCATCATAGATACGAACCCTTACCTTACTGTTTGACATAGAGCCGTTCACCTCTGCTCCGTAAACTATTGTAATCTTCTCATTAAGACGAGGGTTGAAGATGTTCTTACTATTCCTGTCATTATAGATATTCAGATAAGCTTTGTTTTGCTTAAAGGGAATGTTGATTGTTGTTCCTGATATTCTATAGGCATCCACATCATCATACTTGAAGTATGTGAAGTCAACAGCACTGCTGCCAAAAGATTTCGCTTCTGCAAGAAGCGTAATCAATAAACTATTATCTTCTTCAGCTATGATTGGAGAGCTGCAAACGCAACTAACCTCTATCACTCCGGAGGAAAGCACTGTAAATGTTACATCTCCGAAAGACTCTTCAGTGATACTACCTTCAACCTTATACCCGTATATATCTAATATCACTGAGTTAAAAGTAAGCTCAAATTGATACTCATTAATATCATCAGTATCCTGGATAGCATAAGTCCAAATCGGTATTTCAAAATCTACAATACCCGAAGGCGTTACATCAGGAATGTTGATACTTGGTTGTACGAGGT
>JAFGVF010000233.1 GCA_016938155.1 Candidatus Cloacimonadota bacterium | reverse complement strand
TAGCGTACATTAACTGTGTCGCCGACAAAGAGATAAGAAGCAGGGCTGCTGATTCTTCTTTCATCAAGATTAGAAACATGTACAAGCCCTTCTTTGCTGCCACCCATGAATTTAACAAACACACCATAAGACTCGACTCTGGTGATAATACCCTTATAAATGGCATTCATCTCTGGATCTTGATAAATATTGCTAATCATTTCTTTCGCAGCGTTCATGCTCTCTGCATTTGTGGCAAAGATACGGATTAAACCACTGTCCTGAATATCTATCTCAGCAGAAGTAGCTTCGATAATAGCTTTTATATTTTTTCCACCGGGTCCTATAATTTCGCCAATTTTATCGGTTGGCACATTAATAGCTTCAATAGCAGGGGCATAAGGTGAGAGTTGAGGTCTTGGCTCGGAAATGGTTGCATTCATAATTTCCAGAATGTGCATTCTGGCAACATGAGCTTTTTTGAGAGCGATAGCCATAATTTCCTTAGTAATTCCTTCAATTTTGATATCCATCTGCATAGCAGTGATACCATCTTTAGTCCCTGCAACTTTGAAGTCCATATCACCGAGGTGGTCTTCAAGTCCCATTATATCTGTAAGTACAACGAAGTCATTTCCTTCCATGATAAGCCCGTTTGCAATACCGGCTACAGCAGTTCTAACAGGAACACCTGCTGCCATAAGAGCAAGACTTCCGCTACAGATAGTTGCCTGAGAGGATGAACCGTTGGATTCAGTTATCTCAGAAACTACACGAATTGTATATGGGAAAGATTCTTTGTCAGGCATAATTGCATTAAGTGCACGCTCAGCGAGATTACCGTGTCCCAGTTCTCTTCTTCCTGGTCCTCTCATAAAGCCTGCTTCACCGACACTGAAGGGTGGAAAATTGTAGTGGAGATAGAAATTCTTCTTAAACTCTTCATTAAGTCCGTCAATTATCTGTTCACCAGATGCACTTCCAAGCGTTACTGCACCGAAGGATTGGGTTTCGCCTCTTGTAAAAAGGGCAGTTCCGTGTACTCTCGGTACTATATCGATTTCACAAGTAATATCACGAACTTCATCCAAAGAGCGACCATCAACTCTATGCTGTTTATACAAAATCGCATGTCGAACGAACTTCTTTATCAGGTCATGATAACCATTGGCTATCCATCTTGATTGAGTTTCAAATTCTTCTTTGCCAAGCTTATCCAAGTAGAAGGCATTAACTTCTTCACCTACTGCGTCAAAAGCTTCATTACGGGCAAGTTTACCGCTAATCTGGGCTGCTTCTTTCACTTTATCGCCGAACATCTGGGTCATTTCTTGCATTAACTCTTCAGGGACCAAGTCCAGTTTGGGTACAATCTTTTCTTTCCTGGCTTCTGCGATAAACTCTTTCTGCATAGCGATTATCTTCTTTATTTCTGCATGCCCGAGATAAACAGCTTCTAAAATCTCTTCTTCCGTAATTTCTGTAGAAGCTGCTTCTATCATCACAATAGATTGCTCCGAACCGGTTACGGTCAGATTCAGCATTGATTTTGTCTCTAAAGTATCAAAATCAGGATTAACAACGAACTTACCGTCAATCTGACCAACAGTTATTCCAGCCAACACTCCATTAAAGGGAATATCTGATATTCCGAGAGCTGCTGAGGCTGCAGCCACAGATAGGATTCCGGGGTCATTGATTTCGTCAAATGATAATACAGTTACTACTACATGCACTGCATTACGGAATCCTTCTGGAAATAAAGGTCTGATTGAACGATCTACAATGCGTGCATTCAAAGTTGCTGTTGTTGATGGCTTTGCTTCTCTTTTAAAGAATCCACCTGGGATTTTTCCTGCTGCATACATTTTCTCAATAAAATCAACTGTTAATGGGAAGAAATCCGTAAACTCTGTCGGTTCAGGTCCCATTGTTGCTGTTACGAGAATTGTTGTTTCACCTTGAGTTGCTAATACTGCTCCGTTAGCTTGTTTTGCTATACGGCCTGTTTCGAAAGTGATTTTGGAACCACATAGTTCCATTTCTTTCTTAATAATGTTGAAATTGTGCATTTCTGCTCCTTTTCCTTATTGGAACTGTCGGGGCAAAAAGCAATATATTAAAGCCATTTCGATGAGTTTAATGTATTGCTTAACACCCGAACCTTGTCCCTCTGTTTGTTTTAGGGGTTTTTAATGTAAAAGGGGGACATTCATCCCCCTTTTTATTAGCGTCTTAAACCTAATGTTTGTATAATAGCACGATATCTTTCAATATCTTTGTCCATAAGGTAGTTAAGAAGTCTTCTACGCTGTCCGATCATCTTAAGCAGACCTCTCCGGGTCGAATAGTCTTTCTTATGAACTTTCAAATGCTCTGTTATCTCTTTAATTCTTGTACTCAGTAGAGCTATCTGAACTTCAGGACTTCCGGTATCCGACTCATGGAGTTTAAACTCTGCCATGATAGCCACTTTGGCCTCTTTTTTCAATGCCATTTTCTTCTCCTTTGAAGTTATGAAACTCAACTAAATTTCCCTTAGCTTATTTGTAAAGCAAAAAATATTCTAACTCACTGCTTTAAACTTAGTTCTGACTTTCCTTAACACATATCAGTCCCAATATCAAGAAGAATTATAAACAAAGAAAGTTCAAATCTATGAACTTCAGGCATTGGTCAGATGCTTTGTAAGTCGAAAAGAGAAGATGAATGCCGTTTTTCCTTGACATACAATGCTTAGGCAATGTTTAGAGACAAAAAAGAATAAACAGGGAGTTAGTTTATGGAACAACAACGCATCCAAGAGCATCCGGTTCTTGATGTGCCTGTGAAAGAAGAGATAAAATTCTACTGGAACGGCGAAGCTTTAACCGCGAAAGTGGGGGAAGTAATCTCGTCTGCACTCATGGCAAACGGAATAAAAACCTTTGGTCATCATCACAAAGATGGAACCGCTCAGGGTATCTTCTGTGCCAATGGTCAGTGTGCCAAATGCATGGTAATAGCCAACGGTATTCCCGTAAAATCCTGTATGACTGTCGTTCAGGAAAACATGATAGTAAAATCTGCAGACGGACTGCCGGAGATGCCGGAATCCGTTGAGAATCCCAATCTTGCCCCGGTGGAACAACTGGAGGCAGATGTTCTTATCATCGGTGGAGGGCCAGCAGGTCTTTCCGCTGCAATAGAGCTGGGATCACGCAATGTTAAAACACTTATCATCGACGACAAGAACGAGTTAGGTGGAAAGCTTGTCTTGCAAACACATAAATTCTTCGGTTCTGTCGAAGATTCCCATGCCGGAACCCGTGGTAATGCCATCGGTAAAATGCTGGGAGAGAAGGTATCTCAACTTGAGACCGTAGATGTATGGCTGAATAGTACTGCCCTCTATGTTTTCAGCGATAAAAAGGTCGGGATTGTGAAGGATGGAGTTTACAAGATTGTTGAACCGAAGCTCATCCTCAATGCAGCGGGAGCCAGAGAGAAATTCCTGCGTTTCAATGGAAATACTCTCGCCGGAATCTACGGTGCCGGTGCCTTCCAGACTCTCGTGAACAGAGACCTTGTTCGTCCTACCGAACGCCTCTTTATAATCGGTG
>JAFGVF010000021.1 GCA_016938155.1 Candidatus Cloacimonadota bacterium | reverse complement strand
TTAACCTTAACGGTAGAATGACCTTTGCTCAAATGGGTTCTATGGACCTTGTCGGTAAGCTTGATTTCGGTTTTGGTTCAGAAACTATCGATGACGGCGTTGGTGACGATGATACTGCTTCAATGATGGGTGTTAACTTAGGCATTGCCGGAGTTATCAAACCCAATGACATGAATACTATCGTTTTAGGTGTTACTCCATTCGGATTCGATAATAACGGTACTGATGACGGAACAAACACATACAGCAACACTAATATTATTGTTCCATCTTTCAACATTGGTCTTGAATCTCAAGTTAACAATTGGCTAGTTGTTCGTGCCGGTATTGAGCAGATTTATTGCATGAACAGTCAGGTTTGGGATGATGGTACAAATGAAGTTACAGTATCAGCCTGGAATAGCAACTTCGGATACAACATGGGAATGGGTGTAATGTACAAGAACTTCACTCTGGACTTTGTTTTTGAAGAAGATTTCTTACATGATGGTCCTAACTTCATAACAGGTCAGAACACTGGTAATATCGCCGGTGAAATGATGTTGAAGTACAAATTCTAATCTCCATAAGGATTAATAATACTGAAAGTCCGGTGCAAGCCGGACTTTTTCTTTTGTACAAAAAAAGCAACCAAAGACTAACCTTTAGTTGCTTTATATAAGTGTCCATTGGACACAACCAGCTACGATAAAAGGACAGCCCCGAAAACATGGAGTGTTGGGAAACGGAGCTGCCCGGGACGAGTATGAAAACTATTTTCTTCCGAGATAGAAAAGGGTTCTTGCCGGAGCAAATCCATGCTTTATGATATGCTCCTTAATACTTTCCGCCTTTTCCCTTAATTCCTTAGATGAAGATATTTCTGTTAAAGGCTTCACAATAGCATCAATCAATTGAGAATATCTTTCGGTATTTCTCATCATTTCTTCTTGAGAAACAGGATAATCGTAAACAGCATATTCTCGTTCATAAGTTGGAATTGATTCGAGTAAATTTCTTAAACCCACTTCAGAATAAGTTTCTTGATGAACTCTGCCTGCCATTCTGTCAACCTCAGCAGACAGATGATGAATCAGGATATGACTTTTCTGACTCTCTGTCTGGTCTGCATCGCCAAGCATCTCCCTAACCACAAAGTATCCACCTGGTTTTGTTACTCGAATCATCTCCTTAATTACCAATTCAGGATCTGTAAAATGATGTAAGGAGTTCGAAATTGAAGTCATATCCATACTGTTATCAGGAAAATCGAGATGATATGCATCCATAATTTCCAGCTCAGCATCAGGAAAGGTATCTTTGGCAATTTGAAGCATCCGCTCATGAGTATCGATACCGATTATTTTATCAACTTTCCCAAGAGATTGTTTAAGGAAATCGATGAACTCTCCCCTACCTGTCGCAATATCAAGAACGGTTCCAATTTCTAATTGCTTGAGTTTATCAAAGAAAAGATTCATTTCGTTCTCATTGTTTACCTGCATTAATTCTCCTAATTAGAAAGTGAAAGGTTATTGATTAATACACTGGGAGAGACAGCTGATGAGAGAAAGAACTCAAAATCATCTCCTACTCCGTCAATATCTTTCAGCATCCGGTAGAAATTACCGGAAACTGTGAAATTCTTCAAAGCATGTTGTCTATTTCCATCTTTCCAAAGGAATCCCTCTGCACTAAGTGAGAAATCTCCGCTTGTTTGATTGGCACCGGAGTGCAGTCCTGCCAATGAAACAATTTCGACCACTTCAGGATATCGACATAGAAGGTCTGCTTTTGTGTTCTTGCCGCTTTTTATCATAATATTGGTCGGTGCAACCGTTAATGTTGATGAATAATCACGGGAAGCATTACCTGTTGAATGAGTGTTCTCTTTCTTTGCCGTAAGAGAATTATGAAGAAGATTAATCAAAACGCCATCTTGGATCAGAATAGTCGTTTGGGAGGTGTGTCCTTCGGCATCAAAAGGGCTTGTGGCAATTCCACCGGCAAGCTTCCCGTCATCTATTATTGTTACCTCTTTAGAGGCTATTGTTTCGTTAAGTTTATCTTTCAAAAGGCTGTTCCCCTCATGAACTGATTTTGCACTAAATACTGAACTGAAGGTCTCCAACATAACCCCCATCGTTCGATTATCTATCAATACCGGATAGTTACCTGAAGTAAGAGCTTGTGGATTGAGCAGTGCAACAGCTTTCTGAACAGCTAAATTGGCAATACTCTTTACAAGGGGTTCACTGGGTGTATTAAGTCTTTTCCCATAGAATCCCTGCTTTACTTCCCCTTCATTCCCGACAAGAACTCCGATAAATCCATGAACCAAATTCGATTTAAATCCTTTCCTCATACCCTTGGAATTGGCAATTATATTTCCACCCACACTCATCCCCACCGAGCAGTAATTGACAACATTAACTCTTTTGTCGGCAATAGCTGTTTTTTCCATCAATAAGGCATAATGAAGCAGGTCATCTGTAGTTATATTATCAAACTCCGGATTATAACCCTGAAAATCAAAAGGTTCATCCGGGAAATTAGAGATGAAATCATTTTCATAAGTCTCAATACACCATGCATTTTCAATTGCTTTTTCCACAACCTTACCGAGGTTTTTCTCGGCTAAGTTCTCAGTATAGGCATATCCGGTTTTACCTTTTAGAATAACTCTGACTCCCAGACCGAGAACACTTTTAAAGTCTATTTTCTCCAACTCGCCTTTATTGACACTGACAGTTTTCACTTCTCCGGTAGTGATGAGGATTTCAATATCATCAACTTTGTTTTTGGCATAATCAAGCACAAAATCTATTTCTTTTGTATATTTCATCTTTACTTCCTCCCGCCTACGATTATCTCATCAACTTTGATGGCAGGCTGTCCTACGGTAACCGGCACACTTCCCGAGATTGAACCGCACATACCTTCCGCATGGTCAAGATTATCTGCAACCATTGATATCTTATGAAGAGTTTCAGCACCATTTCCTATTAGTGTAGCACCTCTGACC
>JAFGVF010000232.1 GCA_016938155.1 Candidatus Cloacimonadota bacterium | reverse complement strand
TACTTCCTGCTCATGGTCGAGTGTAGCTTCGTTCTTCCTTAGTGAATCCGTTCCCTGCACTTTTGAGTAAAGGATATAACTCTTACCCTTTCGTTCGCCCCCACTTGTCTCTTTCAACATCAGGTCGTAACAGGTGGTCTGCATGCGGTGTCCTGCCCAACTCCCAAAGTCGGGTGCCTTACCGCCTTTCAATTCTATCAAATGCTTTTGCTGAAGCTTTTCATCTATTATCAGCAGGTCAAAACGACCCTTTAAACCATATTTCGGAGAGATGAAATTCGGCTCAATCAGGACATCAAAGCTCTCCAATCGTTTGGCTATATTGTTTAGTGTCGGGTAATGCAACTTCTCCAATTCAGTTGTTATTGCCGGTATGTGTGCCTTGAAAAGTTCTATCTCCAGCGGGAATTCATCCTCAATCTGCTGATATAATTCATTAAAACTGAGTTCCGGTCGCAACATCAGCTTATCCAGCATTGTATTGATCATGGAACCTTTGAAGATATTCTCATTGGGGTGGAATGGTTTGAGAGTGTTGAGGATAAACAGCGGAGCAAATGCCCGACTTCGGTCTATGGAAGTGGCAATCTGGGTTACATCCACCAGAAAGTCCGGTTCCAGAATAACCCGTCCCTCTCGTTGGATTCTATATACTCCGGTACTGACCTCTGTCCAGCCCGATATCTCCAGATAATCACCCGATTTGAATAACTCCGGGGATAATAAGGGACTTTCCATCACTGTAATTATGTCATAGTTTTCGGCATCGATGAAGCAGATTCCCTCTTCCGAATCAATTTTGGTATAATAGAGTTTAAGAGGAGTATTAGCATCTTTTATAAGTGTGGGGTTGATTTCTTCTTCATCGAAGTAATAAAGAAGACTACTGACTATCTCCAACTGTGTCTCTTTACTTCCCGATTTTAGACAATTCAGGGCATCGGCAAAGCGTTGTCTCAGACCCGGATTGTCAATTTTACTGCATAACAGGGCTGTTCGTGCCTCGGGATTGGGAATTTCTTGAATCTCAGGCTTTACTTCACCAATCGTCTCCGCCATTCTATGTACAAGTGACTCCAATCTGCGGGAAATCTCACTCTCACCAGATTGGGTCAGGATTAAATAATCCCTCTCAAATCGCCTCAGTATCTCCCTGTATTGTTCTTCCATAAACATCCTTATTGTTTTATGGTTTTATCTAAGCAAGTGGATGTTTTCTGTAAAACTATTTTTTCCCTTTCTGGATATTATCATGCACCCTTTCAATACTCGGGAACATACAGCGAATAAGTTATGAACATTTCGTGGATAACTTATCATCCTGCCCGATATATCTTGCAGAACCCAATTCCTCACGATTGCTAATTAACTTCGTGGAATCTCTTGATTCAACATCCCATGTGGTTGCCCAATACAAGTCTTGAATCTCACCCCAGCCATCGTCACAACCATAAATGATTATCGATAATAGCAGTAACACTAAACACTTAAAGTATCTCATAATCCTACCCCTCTGTATTTGAATCCGATGATTAACCTAAACATAATAACATTATACTTGCAACGACTATTCTATGTCAAGAAATGAATTGTTCTGCTGTTATACCCGGTTTATCTGCTACAAAGTCAATAATACTGAAAATATAATTGGGTGTTTCCCCCAGCCATTAACTTCAGTTGGTGGTTAAAATGATACTCATCATTCCCCCTCCCACCTTTTGTGCAATACACAGCCAGGAAGTCTCTGCGTCGCTTTGAACTCCCGTTGAAAACAAAACACTATCACAATTGAGGGCAATGCGGAAAGACATGCCTAGGCATGAGCTGTGAAGGGATGGGCAAAAATGGAAGGGATAGGTGTATTATTTGTTAAAATGAACATACTTTCGTTTGGATGTGCGATAAGCATATCAGAGGATTCGGGAGTAAAATACAGAACAACCTTTTCGGTGCTCCGTGTGGCAAGAGCATTACAAACATCTCCTAACGAATACGGTTTATCAGCAATAATATCATATATATGCATTTCTGAACCGTTTATCTTATACAAAACGATCACCTGAAAGTCGGGTAGATAGTAGATGCAATCAGACAACAGATTAACGCAAAACCAGGTAAGAATATGTTCAGAACCTGTAACATCAAATTCATTCGATCGGATTGTTCTCTTCTTCATCAGATTCAAAAACAGTTCTCTATCTTGTGGGTGCGACAATTTAAGTTGCCGATGAGTTGTGGGAGATTCCTGTGGAGCAAGAGCGAATTCAAAAGTACTGTCATGAGTAAGCACAAACCCGAAATTCTTATAGAATTCATGGGCATCATCCTCAGGAAACAGATAGATGATATCGAACCAGTTTCGGTAAGTATCCAACACAAACCTCATTAGTCTGGAAGCCAAACCTTGTTTCCTGTACTCGGTAAGGGTCATTACAGTTCCTATTTGCAAGGCTCGATAGCTTTTCCCGTCAATTATCCACTGAAGCTTGTTTACAGACACATTAGAGATGATTCTATTATCCACCATATAGGAGTAACAGATATAGTTTTCATTCCAGAAACCTGCTTGATACCATTTCTCGAAGTCAATCCCGAAGGTTTGAGATGCAAGTTCGTTGAAAGAGTTTCTCAAACTGTCATTGAGCTTGTAATCTGATATTAACTCGAAACTATTCATTCACAGACCCCGGGAATCCAACCCTTCGCCAAGCTTCATAAAGAACAATCCCGACACTATTGGCAAGATTAATGGAGCGAATATCAGCAGACATGGGGATAGTGATATTCATCTCTTTGTGCCTTGCCAGGATATCTTCCGGTATCCCGCGGGACTCAGGTCCGAAGATGAAGGCATCTCCGGGCTTATAATCTACATCCGTGTAGCGTTTTGTGGTTTTAGTTGTGCAGTAATAGACATTGATATCGGGATAGGTAGCCAGAAAATCTTCCAGCGAATCATGCATGACTAATTTGAGTTTATCCCAGTAATCAAGTCCGGCTCGCTTCAATTGCTTATCACTGAGAATGAACCTCATCGGCTTGATGATGTGCAGTTCGGCACCACTGCCGACACACAATCTGCCGATATTGCCCGTATTGGCAGGAATCTCCGGTTGATAAAGGACGACTTTGAATGACATTTAAACTCCAAATAGAAACCAGGCAACCACAAAGTCGAGGACTAAGATAAGGATTGCTGAATAGACCACAGAATTGGTTGTCATTTTGCCAACCCCCTCTGCCCCGCCTTTGGTGATATGACCGCAGTAGCAGGCAACGGAAGTGATAAT
>JAFGVF010000231.1 GCA_016938155.1 Candidatus Cloacimonadota bacterium | reverse complement strand
TTCGATAATCACTTCCTGTCGTCTTGGTTCATTGGCGAAACGACGAGTAAAAATCTTGCTCTGGTCAGGACTATCGAATACGGTATTATAAAGGTTCATCGAAGCATTGTAAACAGAAAATGGGACGAACTCATTAGAGACAGTATTTATAAGAATCGGTAACTCCGTATTCAGAGTTATGGAAGTTTCTTCGTTTTGAAGGAATACATTCTTTTCCATTTCAATGATAACATCAGAAGGAGTATTGTTTTCAAAATAATAGTAATTGTCGCTGAATATCTCTTTTCTCACTCCTTTCAGAGTGATTGTCATCAGTTTATAGGACTTCTTTTTCTGTTTAAACTTCGGTCGAAGGTAGAGCCCAAGCCTTTCCATACATTGTTCATTTAGTAAGATATCAGCTTCTTCTTCCAAAATATTGCTCAGTTTCCCGAGATGGGGAGAAATAAAGTGTACATCTCGCCAGATTTCCGTAATTCCCAGAGGCTTAAATCCGTGAACAATCGTATGCAAAGCCTGCTTTTTGGAAGGAGCATGAGAGATCACGCCTCCTGCCCCAATAACCACATCTATTTTTGCCAGATTAAAGGTCATACCATCCACGGTTTTTTCCGTGTACATGTGTTCATAAAATGGGTCTCTGGCTACTGATTTGATGTTTGAGAAGTGGAATCTCTGAGCTTCCTCGAAATGCATAGTCATATGCTGATTAAAGGCGATATTCACTGCCTCTATAGCACAGGCTTGTTCAATCATGATACACAGCTCATCCTTTGGTACAAACTGCGGATAGAGCATTTTGTTGCTTATATAGTTACAAATATATCCTTCAGAAATTTCTTCGGGTAGCCAGCGTTTAATCTTCTGAACTCCTGCATCGGCAAGTACATTGGAGATACTGTAGCTCATACCGGAATTAGCACTAACAGTTCGATGGCTTTTCTCTGAAATATATGTGAAAATATCTGTTGTTGCTCCACCGATATCAACAACCATCAGATTGAGTTTTCTTTCTCCGCTCAAAATCTCCATAGCATGCATGACAGCCTTAGGCGTAGGGATTATCACATCATCAACCACTTTCTTTATATCGGCATATCCTGGAGCTTGTTCCATGACATTTTCCATGAATAATTGATGCACCTTATCCTGGGCAGGCTTGACATTCTCTGTTGTCAGGTCAGGTCTTATGTTATCTACTATATGCAAATCGAATTTTTCACTGAAAATACCGGTAATTGTCTTTTTTATGCTTTGATTACCGGCATAAACGAGAGGTATTTTCTCTTTTCCGAACTTGGGTTTAGGATGTGCTAAAGTTAATATCTCGGATAATCGGATAATTCCGGTGATGGCACCACCGTCATACCCACCTGAAAAGAGAATAATATCTGGATGTACAGCCCTGATAACTTCCATCTGTTCCAATACTGAACGCTTATCATCAATAGCAATTGTATCAAGAATAACTCCTCCGGCTCCAAGGGCAGTTTTCTCGGCTACACTGGCAGATTCTACCTTCGTCAAACCTACAACAAGTATCTGGAGTCCACCCCCGGCACTGCTGGTTGTTAGGTATTTAATTCCATCTTCAAGAATGATTTGCTCTTTGTCTTTAAGAAGTGTAAGTCCGCTATCAGCCTCAAGACCTTTTATTGCCTCCAAGACTCCGTATTTTACATCCTCCAGCGGTCTCTCTACAGTTGTTGGTGCATTAAATAAACTTCTCAATGCCACTTTTTTGCCATCAATTTCAACCAAAATAGCCTTAGTGGTAGTACTGCCGATGTCGGTAATTACTATTCGTTCCATAATATCCTCCTAAAAGCTACCATGTTTTTATATCCCAATCTTTGAATAATAGAGTGTCTTCTGTATGTCAAGGGAATAAATTTGCTTTAGTTGGAATTAGAAAGGATTTCCTCAGATTCAACCAATCATCCGCTTCCATTCATGACAGGAATGACTACCGTTTCTCTTCCGTCCCTCTTACGCCTTCGCCCATGTTATCCGCAGGGGACCCGCAGGAGACCCGCAGGAGGAACGCAACGAGATGATAAGCATAAAGCTTGATAAATACAAGTGTGTAGCGTGCTTTTTTGCCTTTATTCGCAATAATGTTATGTAAACTTGAATATAACAGGTTGGAAACATGTCGTAAGTATGGCATGCATCCTTGCTTGCTTCTTATTTTCAGCGGGACTTATAGCAGTCACCATAACGAATCGATGTCAAAAAAGAGGAGCTCGTAAACTAACTGCGTAGCAAGAGTCTTTTTGCAGGTTTTGCGTCAAGCAGGAAAGAAAAAAAGGGAATAGGTATCCCCATTCCCTAAGATTTATACTTGTTCAGAGACTATTCTTCGAACATACCCTCTGTTGAAGGGGGAGTATATTGAAAATGATTAAGCATTGTGCTTTTGGTAGTTGTTTCCATCTTCTGACCGGCAAATTCTATCGTTGATTCATTATAGACTCGGTCGGAAATCAGGTGTCCTTTTTTATCAATCTTGTAGTAAGTAGTGTTGGACATTTTGGTGAACATATCAGGTAACGGAAAGATGGTGTTTTCATCCATAACAGGCTCACCTGTTTTGCTGTCAAGGTACATTGTTCCGATTATTTCTGATGTATTTCCATCATCAGTTTTAACTTTTTTATTGTACTTAAAGGTGACACAATCGACACCGTCAACCATCTTTGTTCCCTTGGCTTTTTTGAGTTTCAAATCAGCAGGGTCATCGAAGAAAATGCCTTCCTGCTGAGGAGTGAAATCCTGTTGCAACATCTGACCGACCATCGGGTCAGCAGGATCAATTTCTTCGCCACCCAATACTCCCTGAATAAATTCCGTTTCCAAACCTTCAGGGGTTTGTTTCACACTCAAGTGAATCTCAGCAGACATGCTTTGAGCTCCTGAAGTTGAAATGGAAAGCTTAACTTTACCAGGAACCATATCCCAATCAGCTTGAGCCATTTTCTGAGCTTTAGCCCACAGCGGGTCTATATCCGCAGCTAATAAACAAGTTGCGGTAACAATCAGCAACAATGCAATAATCAATTGTTTCTTGAACATCTTATTCTCCTTAATTTGTTCTGCCGGCAACTATCATTTCCTGCGTGGCTGAACCATTTATGCTTATAATATTATCAAATGGATTCTTGTCAATAAGCTTGTAATATGGGTCAACTCCAATCTTCTCCGGTTTTTTATCCGTTTTTATGGAGAAATGCTGCTTCCCATCTTTGATTTTTACTTTCTCGATATAAAGAGGTATCTCTTTTGCCTTTCCATTCACAAACTTCTTTCCGAGAACAGCAACTTCTACCCAGTCATCCATGGTAGTATTGCTATATACACCCTTCCCGTCATCATACATCTTAGCTACTGAAACATCAAAATCTACCGTATATTGCTTATCATCATCGGTTGGTTTAGTCAGCTTCATATTAGTAACACTATTATCATAGAGAGTAATCTTCTTATACCAATCGTCAATCAAGTACTTCAAAGAGTCCGGGGTTTCCTTTTCAAGATAGCCGAGAAACTCCACTGTGTTGGTATAGGGTCTTTCCTGGAATTTGGTTACATTAAGGAAATCCGATATGGCTTTATTCATAGCTTTTCCGCCAATCATATCCGCCATACCATACATTACTATCGCACCTTTGTTGTAATGAATGTACTGTTGATTTTCAACCAGATAAAGCGGTTGTTCCTCTCTATTCTCATAGTTTCTGCCGGTTACATAAGAGCTTAGCTCATTCTTCAGGAACTTACCAACCATACTATCACCGAACTTCTTCTCCATCACTTTAACGGATGAATACTGGGAAAAGGCTTCACTCAGCATCACGGAACCCTGTACATCACCTCCAATTACCTGATGAGCCCACCACTGATGAGCTGTCTCATGACAGGTGACCCAATACGGGTAATCGATATCATCTTTTTTATCTCGAACATTAGCAATAAAACCAATTGATTCCGAGAATGGAATTGTAGTTGGAAATGACTGAGCATAGGTTGCCCAGCGAGGGAATTCCACAATTCGTAAAACCTTGTTTTGGAAGGGTCCAAAGCTGTTGGTATAGTAGGAAAGTGAATTCTTCATACCATCCATCATCCGTTCAATGTTGTAAGGGTGCTCCTCATCATAATACACTTCCAGGTCAACTTC
>JAFGVF010000230.1 GCA_016938155.1 Candidatus Cloacimonadota bacterium | reverse complement strand
TCTGGTGAGGGGAGAGGTCGATTTTCAGCCTTGAAAATCGGGTGAGGGGCTTTATTTCTCGTATATTTAGCTTATGGGACAGCCCCTCTATTGGAGCTCTTTCCCTCCATTTGAAAGGTCTAAGACCATTTCAAAGGTCTTGTGGGGGAGTTTGGTATTTCGCATTGCCCCGAACTCGCTTTGCTCGTAATTGTGCGAGTTCAATAGATTACATCATTCCCAAGCAGGGGCTTGGGAACGAGGGTTGTGGTTCTTTCAAACCGCAGGTTTGCGTACAGCATGCATCTTGCTTGCTATATTGGAGCTCTTTCCCTCTATTTGAAAGGTCTAAGACCATTTCAAATGTCTTGTGGGGGAGTTTGGTATTTCGCATTGCCCCGAACTCACTCCGTTCGTAATGGTGCGAGCTCAATAGTTTACATCATTCCCAATCGGGGCTTGGGAACGAGGGTGTATTTTGCTCTTAATGATGTGAGCTCAAGAAATACTCAAAACTTCTTATTGACGCATAAAACGCTATTCTTAATCTAATACAAACAGCATGTCCGGAGAATTTGAATGCACCTGAAATCTTTATTTATCATTATATTACTTACTTTAACTGCTTATTTATCAGCGGAAAAGCTGAGTCTTTTTACAGCACAGGACTATTATACTACAGAGTTAACCACAAGTTTGATGATTTTATCTGATACTGGTGAATATCCCTCCATAGACTCACTTTCGATCAACGGAGAGAGGTACAAATCCGAAAAGCTGAGACGAATGCGAAAAGGGATTATCACCTGCGAGTTTCCAATAACTTACACAAGTTCCGATTCTCTCGATATCATCATCTATCAAGCCAAAGAGACAATATCCCGAAGATGTAGTCTTACAATTCTTCCTGATAAACTGAATGCTGTGAAGATAGACAGACTTAGGGGTTGCGTGATTGCGGATGACCTGCCATTTTTCCCTGCGGGGTTCTACACATACTCACCGGTTCAGCCAACTCTCATGGAAGAGGAGGTTGTGCGGGGCTTCAATCTTATCTCTCCGTATCAAAAGATAGAGTCTGAAACAAGAGCTGAGCGAATTTATTATCTGGATAGAGCTTATGAGCTGGGACTTAAAGTAAATTATAACCTTCTGAGTGTGGCAGGTGGGGGAGGAGTAGACCTCAAGGAACATGATTTTACTGATATGGGAAAAGTGTTATCCCTGCTTAGAGAGGAAGTAACTGCAATTAAAGACCATCCCGCTTTGTTAAGCTGGTATATCAGCGATGAACCCTATGCAAACGGAGTTAAACCTGAGTATCTTGAAATGATTTATGACCTGATTAAAGGCATAGACCCATATCATCCCATTACGATTGTCTTTATGAAGGCAACTATGGCTAAGAACTATGAGAATGCTCTCGATATTGCCATGGCAGACCCATATCCTTTACCGGTCAGGGATATCTATGAGATCGAAAAAGTAACCCATCGGCTAACGAATGAGTTTTTCCCTGAGAGATTAGTTTGGAATGTCCCACAGGCGTTCGGGGGCAGTGAATGGTGGAGGCGGGAACCAACTCCTCTCGAAATGAGGTCGATGCTTTATCTGGCACTGCTTAATGGTTCAAGTGGGTATCAATTCTTTATCCGTAAGGGCTTGAACGGGTTTCCAAAATCTACCCAGGTATGGAATACCTCGAGTGAAGTAATGCTGGAGATGCAACAGATTGTCCCATGGCTTTTCAGTGGAGAGGCTAACCCCGAAGTTGACGATGGTACTCTTGCCATAACTTCTAAAGGATATAAACTGAGGGAAAGTGCAATATATATCTCAGTAAATGGAGAGAATTTTCCCAGAGAGCTTGTACTCAAAACTCCCGATAACTTCACAGGTAAAGCAGAAGTGTTGTTTGAAAACAGAAGTGTGGATGTGAAAGATGGGATTGTCAGGGATTATTTGGATAACTTCGGCATTAGAGTTTATCGGATTTATTATAGCAATAAACCAAACATACCGCGTGAAACTGATGAAACCATGATTAATCCGGGATTTGAACGCAATTACACTGCGGGTGTTCCGGCAGGTTGTTATGCTAATGTAGCAGAGGGGAGAGGGATAACTTACTTCATTGACCCGAGAGTTGCTGCCAATGGGCTGAATTCGCTCAGAATGAACAACTATCCCGGACACAGTAGTTTTAATCTTTCATTCTATCCGGTGAAAGTGCGACAAAATACGGATTATACACTAAGTATCAGAGCTAAAAAAGCAAGGCAGGCAGAGTTTTACCTACCTCCCCAAAAAGTTAAACGCACCTTCTGGGAGAAGCTTCTCGGGAAAGAGGAACAAACCGTAACTCCTAAGATTTCTACCTCTTTCTTCTATCTGAAATTCGGTAATTATACTTCACCTAAATATAATATCAATGAAAACTGGGACAAATATTCTTTCAATTTCAAGTTTAATCAAGGAAGTAAACAGATTGAAAGGTTTAGTCCAAGAATAGTCTATGAAGGACCCGGAACAGCCTGGTTCGATGACTTTGAACTCTTACCGTTGTTGAATCTCAGCTCTGTGAACAAAGATGGAACTTGCGTTGTTACCGCAGTGAATGGTTTGCCGGGAGCTGTCTTTCGCTATACCTTGAATGGTGACAGACCAACAGTGGAATCACCTGTAATGCCTGACAGTCTCAAGTTATGTGAATCGGGTGTAATTAAGGTCTGTGCATTTAAAGATAAACAGGAAATCGCTTTTGTTGAGCGAGAGTTCGTCTTGCATAAGGCAATCTTCTCCGAAATCAGCTTTATTGAACCGATTTCAGTAAATTATCCTGCAAACGGAGCTGTAACACTCTGCGATGCAATGTTGGCTACCGATACTCATTTTGACGGAAACTGGCTCGGTTTTGATAACGGGAAACTGGATTTCGTGGTTAAGCTCGAGTCCACTCAGCAAGTAAACTCAACCACTCTCCGCTTTCTCCAATCACCGGAAAACTCAATTGTTCTTCCTGAAAGCGTGGATGTAAGTTACTCACTCGATGGAAGTTTATACAGCGAAGTCCACCGGATAAAAATACTAACCGATGATACAAAACAATCAAGAATTTTAAAGATAACATTTGATGAAGAAGCCGTACCTGCCAAGTTTATCAGGATAAAAGCATTTGTTGAAGATGCTGATAAGATAATGATGATGGATGAAGTAATAATTAATTAGTCCTGTCTTTTATTAACACTGCTTTTCAATCCGTTCACCTGTGCGAGTTTATGAGCTTGGGGAATAGGGATTGAAAGACCTGTTACGCATTTCCCCAAACTCAGAATAGTTGCTCGCCTAGTACTTGCGAGCTCCTCACATTGTTCTTCGGTTCGTTCGTACTGGTGACTGCTACACAATCCGTTCACCTGTGCGAGTTTACGAGCTTGGGGAATTGGGGTTGAAAGACCTGTTACGCATTTCCCCAAACTCAGAATAGTTGCTCGCCTACCGCTTGAGAGCTCCTCACATTGTTCGTCGGTTCGTTCGTACCGGTGACTGCTACACAATCCGTTCACCAGTGCGAGTTTACGAGCTTGGGGAATAGGGGTTGAAAGACCTGTTATGCATTTCCCCAAACTCAGAATAGTTGCTCGCCTACGGCTTGCGAACTCCTCACATTGTTCGTCGGTTCGCTCGTACCGGTGACTGCTACAGTTGGGATTGCAAGAATGGTGACTGCTACTTATAGGCCTATATTTGGGAGTAAGAAGGGGGTGGTAGATGAATGGAGAATTTTATCAGTCAATCAAGTTTTGAAATCAAAAAAACGGGTTAATTAACATTTAATTAATAGTATTTAGCATTTTTTTGTTGTCATATTTGGTTAAGGTATAGAAATTGCATAATATTTAGTATAAGATAATAGTACATAGAGGAGAAATAATGAAAGACCGCTTAGTCTTATTCTTGTTTCTGATGCTGACAGCAGCCCTGTTTTCTACAGCACAATACACTGTAGAGTTCGAAAATCTTCAGCTTTCGGGAATAACTTATGAAAATCGCTTACCTATGATTGATGTACCCGGGAACCCATGTTTACCTTATAAACCAATCCAAATTCTAATACCACAGAATATGGAGTTAAACTCCCTATCGATAACGAAGGATGATTTTACCGTAACTGACGGTGTTGAAGTTAATTATGTCCGCACACAACAGACAATCAGTAATCCTCAACCGGACAATACCGGCAGGAATAATGAGCTTTATTCTACTGATGCGGTTTACCCTTCAGAAGACTTCAGAATTATTGGAACTCAGACTGTGAACGGATTTAAGGTTGCAACGATTGCATTGTATCCATATAGATACAATCCGGTACAAAAAGAGCTGATAGTGTACAATAAGTTTACAGTTCAACCTCAATATATCCGTTCAGAGAAAGAAAATAATCATAAAATGCTCTCCTTTGATGACAAAGTAATCAATAAAGTTTCAAATATGGTAATCAATCCTGAAGGAATAAGAGAATATACCCAAACGAATAACAGAATTGAATCAACTATCCCGACACCCTCTGAACCCTATGATATGATAATCATTACGGGTGAGGCACAAGCTACTTGGTTTGAAGATTATGCTCAATGGAGAACCGACAGAGGAGTTTTGACAGGCATCGTATCAGTTCAGAACATCTATACCGAATATGATGGTTTAGACCATGCAGACCAGCTTAGAAACTACATTATCGATGCATACCAAACATATACCGGTACGGCAAATCCGCTCAAATATGTGCTTCTGGGTGGAGATGATGAGATTATTCCTATCAGAGGTGTGTACGGAAGAGTGGGAGACACTGTTGATAACAATATGCCATCCGACCTATATTACGCATGTCTCGATGGAACATGGGATGACAACGCAAATGGGATATATGGTGAGATAGCCGATAATGTTGACTTCTATCCTGAAATATCCATCGGTAGAATTCCTGCTGAAACAGAGGGTGAATTCAATAACTTCTTCAATAAAGTATATCATTATGTCGATGTCAATTCCTACAGCAATAACAAAGCCTGTATGTTTGGTGAAAACCTTAACATGAACCCAGTAACATGGGGTGGTGATTATAAAGATGAAATCCTGGATAGAATGCCGGATACATATCAGATGGAGACTCTTTACCAGAGAGAAGGTACTTTCTCCCGAGAAACTGTTATGGAAGCAATCAACGGTGGTGTGAATGTGATGAATCACATGGGACATGCCAATCAAAGCTTTTTAATGGGAATGGTCACATCCAATATCTCTGCTTTAACAAATACAGAATTCGGTTTCCTTTTCAGTCAGGGATGTTATCCCGCAGCTTTTGACGAAGCTACGAGTCTGGCAGGAGAATCGATTGCTGAGAACCTTGTATTCCGACCCGGTGGGTTGATGGCTTTTATAGGCAACACCCGTTATGGTTGGTATTATCCGGGGTCAACAAATGGAGCTTCACAATACTATGACCGCTCCTTCTTTGATGCCCTTTATGAAGAGAATATCAGGGAACTTGGTGATGCCCACACATTTTGCTTAACAGATAATGTTGTGGAAGCCATGCAAAATGATGTGATGAGATGGTGCTACTTTGAATTGATTCTTTTCGGTGACCCGTCAATACAGGTTAAAGACCCGATTGCAAATATGCCGAACCTTGAAGTTACTGCCGTTTCTTATTCTGATGCCCCGGGTGACGACGACGGTAATATAAACCCAGGCGAAACCATTATCGTTGTTCCAACCATTCATAATATGGAAGGATGGTCAGCAGCAGAGCAGGTTGTTGCTGAAATTATAGATGCAGAATCTCCATTAATCATTGGACAAGGGACAATCAATATTGGTCAAGTTCCCGCAAACGGTACAGTAGAGAATGACAACAGTTATTTCACCATTGTCGTTCCTTTTGATGTAGAATTGCGAGACTATAATATAACAATCAGTTTAAAAGCATTCAGTAACGGGAATGAGATATTCAACCGAAGTTTTGAGAGTAGTTTCAATATCAATCTTGTAAATGGAGATTTTCCTTGGTTTACCGGAGTATCCAGTAAATCAGCTCCTGTAGTGATAGATTATGATCATGATGGTTTCAATGAGATTCTTTATGCCGATACTTTCGGTAATATCACAATTGTGAACCACCATGGTGTGCAGATTGATTCATTAACCTCAGCAAGAACCGAAGATATTCTGGCAAGCTTTGCAGTAGGTGATTTAGATGAAGACGGGTTTGATGATTTTGTATTTGCCAGCAGATTGGGAAATATTTATGCCATTGATTATGAAGGGAACTATATCTTTGATTATACTCAGGGTGGAATGTTTATCAAGAATCCGGTACTTGCAGATATAAACAATGACGGGCATCTCGAGACCATTGCCATGGACCTGCAGATGAGTATTCATGTACTCGATAACCAAGGTAATCCTTTATCAGGTTTCCCATTATTGACTGATTATGGTGCAGGGGTGGCTGCTGCCGTTGCAGATCTTGATAATGACGGGGACAAAGAATTCATTATCGGTGGAAGCACAGGCATGCTTTATGCCTACAATTATCAAGGGGTAATTGCAAACGGTTTCCCTGTAAATCTTGGCTCAGCGATAAAAAGCTCTCCAACTGTTATCGACAATAATTCCATAGTTGTTGCAACTGCAACAGAGATGTATGTCATTGCCTCTGATGGAACTATTGAAGCTACAATGGCTATTCCTAATCTTGTGGCAAGTAGCGTTATTGCTGCTGATTTCTTCCCGGGAATTGAGGGAGTTGAACTTGCCTTTGTTACTTCAAATGGAGATGTGTTCCTTACTGATAGAAATCTTAATGTAATGAACGGTTTCCCATTCGTAACAGGTATGCTGCATTCATGGCCACCTTTGGCGGGAGATGTGGATAGTGACGGACGAAAGGATCTGATAGTTGTTTCTCAAACTAATAATGTACTGATTTTACATCGTGACGGAACTCCCTTTGTCGGATTCCCATATAATCTGAGATATAACGGACATTTACCTGCTCAATTAACTGACCTTGATTCAGATGGCGATCTTGATATCGTCTGTGGTGTTGATTTGGGTATCATGGTTGTTGATTCAAAGAGACCCTACACCGGATTTCTTGACTGGATGATCTTCAGAGGTGATTTGAAACGAAGTGGAAACTTCAATATGCTTGATTATGTAGATAATCAGGAAGAAACACAATTACCTCTCTACACGGACTTGGAAAACAATTACCCCAACCCGTTCAATCCTGTTACAAACATCTCGTTTACCCTTGCTGAATCACAGGAAGTTGAACTCACAATTTATAATATCAAGGGTCAGAAAATAACGACCTTACTACATGATGTGAAGTCTGCCGGAAGGCATACTGTTGTCTGGGATGGAACAGATGATAATGCAAAAAGTGTCTCATCCGGTATCTATTTCTATCGTTTGAAAACAAGTGGAAAATCCATGATAAAGAAAATGTCTCTGATTAAGTAAATTATAAATTCTCCAAAAGCCCTGTTTTTACAGGGCTTTTTTTCTATCTTGATGAAATAAATACGCTAAATAGCAAAAAAAACTTGCCTAAATTATTGTCTCCTACTATATTGTAATCAGATAGATTCGTGTGAGTCTTCAGTGATTGAGGTTAGACATCAATAATAAGATTCTATTATTGATATGTAACCTTTGGAGAATTAGCTTGTGAATAAGGAGTTATCCATGATTAGGTTACTTTTTTCTTTTGCGGACATGTTAATGTCACCTACTTCAAAAGACCATAGGTCTGCTTCTTTATTGCTGCAAGGTAAATCTCCCTTAAACTCTCCAAGGTATCATAAGATACCCTTAAATTGCCCATTTCTCAGCCCGTAAGGATGAGTCTCCTAAATCGCATCAAAAAAACCCGCCTTCCGCGGGTTTTTTTTCTTTGTCACACGAGGGAAAATCATCGAACATAGGAGCTTGTAAAGTCTAAAGTGTTTTTCGGAAAGACTATCCGATTTTAAAATTGACAAATATCACTAAGGCAGATAAGTAACAATATCACTAAAGAAAGAGATAACGATATGAATATCATTAATACAATTTCACTTACCAAAGACTATAATATGGGTAAGGTTACAGTTCATGCCCTTAAGGGTTTGGATGTTTCAATCAAGAAGGGAGAATTCGTTGCGATAATGGGACCTTCAGGTTCCGGTAAAAGCACCTTGATGCACATTTTGGGTTGTCTGGATACTCCGACAAGCGGAGATTACAGTCTTGATGAAACACTTGTGAGTAATCTAAAAAAACGGGAACTCGCAGCAATAAGAAATGACAAGATAGGATTCGTCTTCCAGACCTTCAATCTCCTTCCTCACCTGAATGTTTTGAAGAATGTAGAATTGCCATTGATGTATGCCGGATACAGACCGGGAAAGAGAAAAAAGATGGCACTTGCAGTTCTGGAAAGTGTTGGTCTGAGTGACAGAATA
>JAFGVF010000229.1 GCA_016938155.1 Candidatus Cloacimonadota bacterium | reverse complement strand
GTATCAGCGCAAGCCAGATTCCACCTAAAGCTGTAGCGTGTAAACCATCAATAGAATCGGTGAAATTGTCATTTACATCAATCTTTAAGGATTTCTCAAAGTATTCATAAGCTTTTGTTGCATTTCCAATATCTGCATATGCAATCGCATGCATACTAGGGCTCAATGAAGAATCATGCAAAGTCTTGGGCTCATAATAATCGAGGTTTCCCTGCTTAACTTGCTCGCTGAATAATTCGGGGATAATCGCTTGAAGCATTACCACATCCGCCTGTTTCAGTACCTGGTGGTAAACAACTTCATCTCTGCTAAAATCCTGCAAAATTGCCTGCTTTCGCGGATGGTGAATATATTTTTCCAGACCGCTGATCAATGGTTTTGTGAGGAAGGTAGAATCCTGAGGGATGATGTTATCACCAACAGGAGACGGCAGAAATATCTTATTGACAAATTTCTGGAAGGATTTTTCAAGGTCACTCAGATCGTAGACCTGATTCCAATTATTGGCATACTCGGGAAACATTGAGAGGCCTCGGATCAACTCAACGGCATATTTCACATTCTCACTTGCCATGTAGTTGGTATAGGCATTATCATCGATATGCTCAGTATACTCGTCCGGTCCAATTACATCTAAGATCCGGAAACATTGACGGTCATCATCCCAACTAGACCGAGAAACCCAGAATTTTGCGGTTTCGATGATTATCGGAAACACTTCTTTATATAAGAATTCCAGATCATTAGTCGCCTCAACGAATTTTTTAATTGAGTAAGCAACATCTGCTGATATATGATGTTCTTTCCGACTTGACCACACTGGATTTGCCTCTCCCGTATGGATATTCATTTGGGCAAAAAGGGGTGTTTTTTCTTTTCCATCGACAGTCACTTCCCAAGGAAATAATGCACCCTTGTATAGAAACTGCACTGCTTTTTCTCTTGCTTTCTCCAAACCGTTGCGCCGGAACCGAATCAGGTTCCTGGCAATCTGTGGAGCAAGGTTGGAGAAGAAAGGCAGTAAATAAATTTCAGTATCCCAAAAGACATGCCCTCTGTAACCTTCTCCTGTAAGTCCCTTTGCGCCAATACTGTGGCTTGAAGTTTGATCTGGAGTTAACCCGATCAATTGAAGCAGCGAATAATCGAGCAAGGTTCTATCTTCCAGGCTGATCCCTTCAATGTGGATTTTACTCTCAGCAAGAGTCTTATGAACAACCCGTTTACTATCGTTCAGGAGTGTGTCATATCCTCTTGACAGCGAATTCTTGATCATCTCAAGTGATTCTTCTATGGAACCCTCGGTTTCTACTGGTTGACCGGGGAGATCAATTCTGGAGATTTTTACCAACTCGTAAGTACAGTCAACTGAAGGAAGCAACTCAATGGAGCAGATGATCCGTCGTCTCGACAGGAAATAATCCTTCCTTTTTATAAATTTCTTTGTACCTTCAGAAATCTGAATTGCACTCTGGAGAAGAACAGGTCTGTCCCCGCACATTGCCTGTGAAACCATGATGTCCTGAAATACACGAAATTTAAGTCTTTCAAGGTGGGTTACGCCTTCATTGCAGATCTGACCATCAATTCCAGTCTGGACGGTGAGTGGCAGGGAATTGCCAACTAACTGGATCCGCATCCTTTGGCAGAACAAAGTTTTGTCTGCAAATGAAACAAATCGCGAAGACTCCACTTTAACGACAAGATCTTCGGTTACATTGAAAACCTGTATAGTGTTTAATTCATTGGTGGATAAATCAAAATACCTGTGATATTCAAGAAGGCTTGATTTGTCCTCAAGATTTAACTGAATATTACCCACGGTTATCTTAAAGGAAGTCAAATCCGGGAGATTGACCAGTTCGTCCGGTTCATCTGAAGAAGCCTGATGATAAAAACCTGCCAGGTAAGTCTGAGGCTTTCTGTTCAAGCATGGCAATTCCTGCGTCCCACGAATACCCATGCGCCCGTTGGATTGTGTGAAAACAGACTCGATTTTGTTATTCGCCGAGGGGTCAAACTCGGATATAGATAAGAGCAATCCCTTTGCTTTATTTTCACGAGCTTTAAAGTAACTCATCCCAACAATTTTCCTGACATGTATTTCATCAATGAATAGAAGTTACACTAGAGTGATCGCCTTACCGGTTTCTGCCGACTCATAGATCGCATCCACCAATATTTGCACCTGCGTTCCCTGGTGGGCAGTAACCAATAAGGGTTCTCTGCCACCAACCGCCCGAATAAAATTGCGAATGCATTTGAGATGTAGCTCTTGGCTTTCTTCCAACACGAAAGAGGTATTAAATTGTCGGCTGTGTGATTCACCAAATAATTTTAATGGGAACAATTCTGCACCCAATCTTTCTCCGTATATACTAACCTGTTTGTCATTCTCCACTTCCATATTGATGGCATAACTAGTAGATAGCGCAATAGAAATATCGTTTTCGAAGCGGATAAAAGCAAACAATCCATCTTCAACCGAAAATTCCTTCCCATCCCATTCACCCATGAAGCCATGTCCTCCTTTGCGACCGATCAAATCGCTTGCGGACGATAGAACAACCTGTGGTTTCGCATTACCGAGAAAGAACATCCCAAGATCTAAGAAGTGAATCCCCAGATCGATCAACGGCCCACCACCCTGGATTTCTCTTTTGGTGAAAGATCCCCACCCTGGGATTCCTCTACGTCTCAACCATTTAATATTAAGGTG
>JAFGVF010000228.1 GCA_016938155.1 Candidatus Cloacimonadota bacterium | reverse complement strand
TTATACTTTTTCAGAATCACGCATGAAAGAGAATCCCGAAATTAAGGTTTTAGAGGAATACAGTTTGACCAAGTTGAATATCATGGCAACGGATGAAGATTTGCTGAGAGTATTCATGAACTTGATCGAGAATGCCTATAAGGCAATGCGGGGAAAAGGAGTGTTACGGCTGCAAACATGGTCGGATGAGAAGTACGCTTTTGCTGTCGTAGAGGATACAGGTTGCGGAATTCCTGAAGAAAATCTTGCTAATATTTGGCGTCCTGACTTTACTGACTGGAAAGATGCTCAGGGTACCGGACTGGGTTTAGTGATTTGCCGGAAAGCAGTCGAGAACTCAAAAGGAATAATAACTGTAACAAGTGAAGTTGGAAAAGGTACTCGATTTACATTAAAATTTACGTTATCAGAAAAATAAACAGCTAAGGAGTAATTATGAAAACTATCCTTATTGTCGATGATAAAAAGATGTTGAGAGAAACACTTATTGATTATCTGGGAGAGGCTAAATATGCTTATTATGAAGCTGAATCCGGCGAAGAAGCATTAGATAAGGTTAGAGAAAACCAAATCGATCTGGTGCTGCTGGATGTTAATCTTCCCGGTATTGACGGGACGCGAACCCTTAAACTGATTAAGAAGATTAAGCCGGAGATACCTGTGATAGGTTTAACCGGAGAGTTGACCATTGATGTTCGTAACGAGCTTATCCGAAGTGGAGCTGTTGATGTGCATGCTAAATCAGCCATTTATGAAAAACTTCTTCCTGCAATTGATAAAGCACTCGAAGGAACTATTGAAGCAACTGTGCTCAATGAAAACTTAGACCTTGTGGCAACTGCTGAGAAGCTGATGAAAGAAAATCGCTGGGAAGAATCAGCTATTTACCTGAAAGAAGCCGGTCTGGAAGAGGAACTTGCAGGAAACAACGAAAAAGCCAAGGAACTACTACAGGAAGCTGTGCATAGATTTGAGAGAGCAGGCAGATCCGGTAAGGCAAAGCAGTTAAGAGATTTGCTTGAAGATATGTAAACTTGTTTTGAAATTAAAAAAAAAGACTCCCGATTTCGGGAGTCTTTTTGTTATTTAATCGATTAAATTATATGTAATTATCTTTCTCATATAAGCGGAGATAAAAGTATAAGTGAATGGTAGTGTCACAAGTAACCCCAGTCCTGCAGGAACTAGTCCAAGGAAGTTTACTAATAGAAGAAAAGTCCAGATAAAGAAGAACTTCCAACGGACATCGCCCAACTTTTTATAGCATTTGTAAATAACCTTAAACGGATTCTGACCTGTTTTGCTTACTAAAAATGGAACCGGTAACACTATGGCAGGCCAATAAAGAACCAGCACTACTCTGACTAAATTCAGAATAGGGTCGCCAATACAAATATATTTTACTGCAAAATAAAACAGGAAGTTGGCAAAGGCAAACATAAGCATTGCAGGATAATACTTCAGGACTGATATATAGTCTTTAATGGATACGCGACCGTTTTCCTGTTTCTCAAATATATAGAACGGCAGAAAAGCAAATGGCGTAATGATGATAAAGAGCAGATTATAGATAAGATAGTCGATAAAACTTCTACCGGTCAGGCTTACTTCAGAATGCATAAAGACAAGGGCAAGTATCGGTAAAAGGACTGCGTATGCAAGCAGGAATCCTATCCCATAATTGTTGTTGATATTTTCCTTATAACGGGGTATGATTTCTTTAATCAATGTTCTTACAGATAATTCTTTCTTTAACAACTCCGTCTGATGTCCACAGCTTTCGCACCAAATTTGAGTGGGTTGGAGATTATTGTTACAGTGTTTACAACGCATTAAAGCTCCTATTTGTTTCTAAAGGATTACTCATTGCCTTCTACTACGATTTTATTAAGGTCTGAGACATTGAGGAAAAGGTTACGGATTAACTGAAGCAAAGCATACCGGTTATTTCTGATGTCAACTTCGTCGGTATTGACCAACACTTTATCAAAGAAGAAGTCAATGTGAGTACCGAAGTCCACTAAACTATTCATAATCCGATGGTAGTTCTTATCTTTAAGCTCTTTCTCAATTACCGGCTTAAGGGTCTTATACTCTTCGAATAGGCTAATTTCCGCCTCATCAGTGAGTAAAATCTCATTGATTGGATATGTTTCTGTTTCATTGGCAATGATATTAGATACCCGCTTAAAGCCGAGTACAAGCTTTATAAATGATTCATTCTTCTTGAACGACTGCAAGTCCGCAGCTCGCTGTTTAAGGTCTGAGATATTGGAATAATCAAGATGCAGGACACTTTCAATAACATCATATTCAATGTTATCCTGTTGGAGAAGCCAATCAATTCTCTGTTTGAAGAAGGTAAGAACAAACTCCATGTTATGATAGGGTTCCGAGAGCTTTGATGCTAATTTTTCAAAAGTAATAGCAATCAGTTTGTTGATATCAATCGTCCAATGCCAAGCATCAACTATTTGTACAATACCATTGGCAGCTCTCCTGAGAGCAAATGGGTCTGTTGACCCTGTTGGGATAAGGTCAACCCCGATAATACCGCATACAGTGTCAATTTTGTCTGCTACAGCTACAATTGCTCCGGTTAGAGATTCAGGCAGCGAGTCATTTTGCCCTCTCGGCATATAGTGCTCATAAATTCCTTTGGCAACTTCAGGATTCTCTCCAGTTGCAAGGGCATATTTCATTCCGATGTAGCCTTGAAGTTTCGTGAATTCTTTCTCACCAAGCATCAGGGTAACCAGGTCAGCTTTTGCCAGCTGGGCAGTTCTTAGAACCTGCTCCTGTGTTTCCGAAGATAAACCGAGTGTTTCGGAGATGTAAGCAGCAATAGCCGTTACCCTCTCGGTCTTTTCTTTTAGATTACCAAGCTTTGCCTGGAAAGTAACTTCCTCAAGCTTTTTGGTGTAATGGGAAAGAGGGTGTCTTGTATCTTCGAGATAATAAAACTCTGCATCTACCAGACGGGGAGTAACAACCTTTTCATTACCCTCTCTGATAATCTCAGAGTAGTTAGGATTACCGTTGGAGACAAAGATAAATTTATTGGATAAATCTCCCTGAGAATCTCTCAGAGAGAAATATTTCTGATTTTGACTGATTGTTGAAGTTATTATTTTGTCGGGCAGTTGAAGATATTTCTCCGGAAACTCGGCAAGTACAGGAGTAGGGTATTCCACAAGATCACACACAGTATCAAGCAGTCTTTCATCCGGTATCATCTCCAGATTGGTACCACTAAGGATTTCCTCTGTTTTGGTAATAATTCTCTGTTTCCTGTGTTCTCTGTCGGCAAGGACGAATCCTGCAGAAGTTACGCTAAGATACATTGAAGCTTCCGGAATCAGAAGTTTGTAGGACACATCTACAAATCGGTTACCGTAGGTGAAGCAGTCCGAATTAAGATGTTCAATCTGAACCGGAATAACCTTTTCATCAAGCATTGAAACAACCCATCGAACTGGTCTGGCAAAGGACATTTCGTTTGCTCCCCATCGCATCGCCTTTGGGAAGTTCATTTGACCGACAGCTTGAGGTATTATTTCGAGCAGCAGTTCCTCAGCGGATTTACCTTTCATCTCAATTTTTACAGCTATGTAATTGCCTTTGGGAGTCTCTTTGATGAAGATGCTTTTTGCGTCCGCACCGGCACCTTTCAGGAATCCTTGACCTGCTTTAGAAAGGGTACCGTCTTCGAGTATGGCAACTCGTTCAGCAGGACCGATCTTTTCGATGATTTTATCTTGTTGCAAACCTTGAAGCCCCTGTATGAGCAGGGCAAATCTACGGGGAGTTGAATAACTATCAATTGATTCATAGGAGAGGTCATTCTCCTGTAGTTTTAGTTCAACGAAAGAAGTGAGTTTTACAAGGGCAGGTTTTATGTATCCCGCAGGTATCTCTTCAACACCTAATTCAAATAGGAATGTATGTTTTTCCAAGAAGTTATCTCCAGTAGTTTATTAGAAATTATATTTCAGAGAAATATGATTCAAAAAGCCTAAATCACCATAATTTGAAATGGCATAATCGAGATTGAAGGCTTTCCAATTTAACCCTACACCAAAAGAAGTTCCAGACAGAATGTCGGTTGAAGAGCCGGTTTTCCAATCGTCTGCATCAAATTTGTATCCTGTTCTGAGGGCAAGCATCGGATGAATCTTACCTTCAAAACCTAAAGCTCCGCCAACATCCTGACCGGCAGCTTTATCCAGTTCAATAGCTCCTAAAAACTTTTCGTTAAATGTATAACGCAATCCCGCTGCATAAGTAAGAGGGAATTTCTCTTTGTAGTCATTGTCTGAGAAGTAGGTAATCTGGTAGCCGAGGTTACGAATAGTTAGACCAACTTTAAGATGCTTGTTTTCCGGCTGATGAATGATACCGAAATCTGCTGCGATAGCAGTGGCACTATTATTATCTATTGTCTCCATGATGTATTTTGCATTGACACCTATCGTAAGCATCGGGTGAATTATTTTAGCAAAAGATGCTCCAATGAGAATATCTGATGCATTGAAGGTTCCCTGATTCACTCCATCAACATCTAATTTATCGATATCACCACTATTCATATATTCTCCGAATAGGGATAAAGTATAGCTTTCACTAGGGATTGTATATATTGCAGAGCCTCCGTTGTAACCATCAAAATAGCTTAAATAGGAAGTGTTGAAAGTTCTTCCTGTTACTTCCATGATTGTCGCGGGATTGAAGTGATAAGCATCACTTTCACCACTCATTGAAGTGTATGCTCCCGCCATGGAGGAAGCCTTGGCAGAGTAGTTTATCTTCAAGAAGTTAAAGCCGTTTGTTCCGGCATTATCATCAATTGCCCAACCTACAGCCTTGAAAAGCAATAGGCTACATATCAGCAAGGTCTTTATTAACTTCATTTTCTATTCCTTTCATAATCTTTATCAGTTCTTGTTTATCAGTTATCGCAAACAGGTGTTCTCGGTTTTGCGATTGCCTCAGATGCTCGGTTAGTCGCTTGAGCATTAACATGTAAATATGACTTTCTTTCTCCGGCGAGGCAGTAAGTACAATAAATCGCACCGATTGTTCATCTACTGCCTGAAAGTCAATGCCTTCTTTCAAAAGAAATACTACTGACCTAACAGTTGAAACCAAGTAACTCCTTCCGTGTGGTAGGGCGATATTTCGACCGATTCCGGTGCTCATTATCGCTTCTCGTTCCAATACAACATCAAGAAATGCCTTTTTGTCCTGTAATATACCATTCTCGGCTAAATACGAGACCATCCGCTCAAGACATTCCACCTTGTCTTTGACTTCAATTCCACAGAATATTAATTCCGGTTCAAATAGCCTGACTTTGTTATTCATAATTTATTCCATTTATTATTCATCTTGCGTAAAGTCAATTATTTTGTCGGATTATTGCTAAATTCTACTTGAAACCGGCAGTTTCGCAAAGATAAAACAACCAAAGAATGGAATCACCCCTGTGAGTTTACAAGTTTGGGGTAGGGAAAAAATAACGAGTTACGAATTACTTTTTGTCACTTTGTTAGTCACTCCTCCCCAAACTCACTTTGTTCGCTTTGCAAAATCCTCCCGCGGGTCTCCCGTGGGTCAACCGTGGGTCTCCCGTGGAAGCCACGGGAGACCCACGGGAAAGGTAC
>JAFGVF010000227.1 GCA_016938155.1 Candidatus Cloacimonadota bacterium | reverse complement strand
TTCAAAGCGTAAAGAATACGATGCCGCTTTATCATATTTTCATAAAAATCTGGAACTGGAACCAAAGATTAGTATCCCGACTTTAACTGCTACAAACTTGGGAAACATTGGGAATATCTATATGGGACTTTCCGATTTTCATAATGCCTCCTCATATTTTCATCAAGCAATTGAGATAGCAGAAGAAAACAATCTAAAATACCCACTTGCCGTCAATTGTGTTAATCTCGGATCACTCTACCATATGACAGATGATCTGGATCAAGCGGAATATTTTTATAACAAAGCCATGTCCATTCAGAAAGAGATCGGGTATATTCTTGATCAAGCCTCATGCATGAAGTCTCTGGCTACAGTTTACTTAAAGCAAGATAAACCTGTAGAAGCTCTTAGTATGATTAAAGCTGCCCTTGAATTAGCTGAACCTATAGATTCTAAAATCACTTGTGCTGAGATTCTCTTGGCAGAAGCAGAAATTCTGTTTGTTCTTGAAAAGTATGATGAGCAGATAGATGTTTTAATGAATTGTCTGAAAACTGCTGACGAGAATGACTATAAGTATCTTAAAGAAAATACCTTGAAAAGCTTGGTTAAGGTACTAAGGAGAAAAGGGAATTATAAGGAAGCCTTAGATTATTTTATGATGCTCAACGATCTCCGTATCGATATGTTGAATGAGCAAAGAACTCAAGCGATTATGGAGATTAAGGCGAAAATCGAATTTCAGAAGAAAGAACATGAAGCTGAGATTTACCGGTTGAAGAATGTGGACTTGGAGGAAAAAAATCAACAGATTACTCGGCAAAAAGAATTGCTGGAGCAGGCGGAATCAGAGCTTATCGAGTGGAATAAGAAGCTGGAGTCAAGAGTTCAGGATGAGATTGAAAAGAGGCAGCAACAAGAAAGGATTATTCTCCAGAAATCCAAAATGGAAGCCCTCGGCAGACTTGCTGCGGGTATTGCTCACGAAATCAATCAACCTCTCGGAATGATTAATCTTGGTATCCAGAATATGTTCAATAAGGTGAGAATGAACAAACTTACTCCTGAATACTCCAAAGAGCGGGAGGTTTATTTTCGCGAGAATATTGAAAGGATTAAGAGGATTATTGAGCATGTCCGTTTATTCTCCCGCGACAGTAAGGCAGATACAATCGACTTATTCAATGTCAAAGATGTGATTAACAGTTCCTTGCTTCTAATAGAAGTCCAGTGCGGTAATCATCGGATAAGTATTAAAAGAGACTTTGATGATACACCGGTTAAGATATTGGGTAATAAATATCGTTTTGAGCAGGTGCTCTTGAATCTGTTGACCAATGCCAAGGATGCCCTTGAAGAGAAGGCTGATGAAGAGCCGAAAGAAATCATCATCCATACTGTTTGTAGCGACAACTCAGTTATCATTACTGTAGAGGACAACGGCATCGGCATTCCGGCTGGACTCAGCGAGAAGATATTCGAACCTTTCTTCACGACGAAGGATGAAAACAAAGGCACAGGATTAGGATTATCAATATGTTACGGCATCGTTCAGGAAATGGGTGGCAGGATATACTGCCAAAGCGAGCCCAATCAATTTACCAAGATGATTATGGAGTTTGAAATCGGGAATAAGGGGGCAAAATGAACCAGTTAAGTATTCTGGTTGTTGATGATGAGAAGGGATATCGGGATGAGCTTTTTGAATATCTGACAGATTGTGATTTCTCCGTAAATACAGCAGGTTTACCATTAGAAGCTTTATCTGTTATTCAAGAAGGTGGAATTGATATCGTAATCCTTGACCTCAAGCTTCCACAAATGAGCGGAATTGAACTCCTCAAAAAGATAATGATTCACGACAGTGAAATTGCTGTAATTATGATTAGTGGACACGGTGATATGGATAGTGTAATTGAATCCATGCGGGAAGGTGCTGTTGACTTTATTTCCAAACCCTTTGACCTTGATGATGTGAGACTTTCGATTGAGAGAACCAAAAAGCATATTGAGCTGCAAGCCCGTTTAAATAGTGTACAGACCACCTGCCAAACCCTTATGGATGCCATGGATAAAAGCAACAGATGCCGTTTAATCGGTGAATCAGCCGAAATCAAGCAACTTGTTCACCTAATGAAGCAAGTATCCGAAAGTAATTCGGATGTACTCATCACAGGGGAAAGCGGAACCGGTAAGGAACTGGTAGCCAGAGGTATCTATAATCTGAGTCGTGATTGCAACCGAATACTCTTTGATGTCAACTGCACGGCAATTCCAGAGAATCTTTTTGAAAGCGAATTCTTCGGGCATACCCGTAATGCCTTCACCGGAGCAGTTAGCGAGAAAAAAGGATGGTTTGAAGTAGCCAATGGCGGTACACTTTTTCTTGATGAAATCGGTGATATGCCCTTAAATATGCAGGCAAAGCTTTTACGGGTTCTCGAAGAAAGAAAGATGCGAAAGGTCGGTTCTGCAGTTGATATACCTCTTAATATCCGAATAATTGCCTCAACCAATAAGAACATCAGAGATCTTATGGAGAGGAAACTCTTCCGGGAAGACCTCTACTATCGGCTTAA
>JAFGVF010000020.1 GCA_016938155.1 Candidatus Cloacimonadota bacterium | reverse complement strand
TTGAAGGAGCCGGTACCTTCCCACTCAAGGCGTATTCCATCCCAAAATCCGGTAAAGGTCGGGATAGGTTGAATTCTTACAGAATCTGTGACCGTACCGTTCACGGCAATCAATCCTTGCACGGTAATCTGATATGCTCCGGTGATTAGCACTTCCACACCTGGTTCAAGAGTAAGCGACTGTCCGGTAGGCACGGTAATATCACCCATAACTTCATAAGGATTGTTATCAGCTGTCCATGTTCCGCTCTGGGTTCCTGACACTTGAATAGCAAAAAGCGGGATTGCCATGAGGCAAAGGAGGATTGTTAAAAACTTATTCATGATATATCTCCAATTCTTTTATCTGTTCGTTTAGAATTCAAGTAGTATTTGTAGTTATTTTTGTGTCAATGATTATCGTCATTGAGATGTTGCTAAATCGCAGTATAGTTCCATTGATTAACTTTCTCTGAATTTCAGAGATGCTTATTCTATTGCTTTAGCCCACATCTTAAGAGTATAGCTAAAGCAGTACCTCCAAGACTACTCACTGTTTCAGCTAAACCCGTATTATCTCCACTGTAGATGTGTATCTGCAACCTGTCAAATAACGGGCAATACAGGTATATGTTTCTCACTAGCCACGCACTACCCACGCACTGTAACACCGCGTGGGCACTGGGTTCACAGTGACCGCACAGCGGGATCACAGTGCGATGGTGAAAGCAAGGGTAAAAGATGAGTAAAAATGCCCAAACTCCGCATAAAACGCACTGTGAATCTCTTTTTCATCATAATTCGGGAGAATTGTGATACATCACCTACCTCGTTCCCAAGCCCCAGCTTGGGAACAAAAAGGTTACTAAGCTGGGGCTTAGTAACCAGAAATATTAACTCCCGTTTTGTACTGCGACTCTCCTGAGTTGCTGACAATTCGTAGAATTGTTGGAATTGAACAGCTCTTATGATCTGTATGCAAGTGAGGACACTCGCATTACAGGGAAAGAAGCAACGATACCTAATTCCCAAGCTCCAGCTTGGGAACAAAAAAGGTTACTAAGCTGGGGCTTAGTAACCAGAAATAGAAAGGGGTAGTACTATTATCTGATAATCTTCAGAAGTTCCTCTGCATGGTTAATGACATGTGCAGCCCCTGTTTGGATAAGCTCTACCACAGGGCGGAATCCCCAGCTTACGCCTATTGGAAGCATGCCCAGATTTAATCCGGTTTGAATATCGATATCGGAATCTCCCACAAAGGCATAATTTTCTTTCGGATAAGATAGTTTGCGGAGTAGATACTTTGCCGACTCAGGGTCCGGTTTAGCGGGAAGCTCGGGTAAATTCCCCTGAACATATACGAATGAGATATCCGGAAAATAGTAATCTGTCATGGGTTTGGTAAAATAGTCGGGTTTATTGGAAAGCACGGCAAGCTCGTAGCCCTGGTTCTGCAATTGCCTAAGCAATTCATGAATACCCGGATAGGGTTCGGTAAGTTCATTCCAATGATCTTTATAATCTGCTCTGAAAAGCTCAATATATTCTTTTATCTCGCTATCTGTTCTGTTTGCATCCGGTAAAACAGCCTCGCAGAGTTTATAAATCCCCGCCCCGACATAGAAATGATACTCCTGTAGCGTATGGGTAGGATGTCCCTTTGCCTCTAAAATTCTATTCATGGAAGCTCTGATGTCCCCTAAGGTATTTAAAAGGGTTCCATCCAAATCAAAGATTATTCCTTTAATATCCATTGTTACCTCTTATGACACATTTAAAGGTTTCCTCATCGGGTCAACAAAATTGTGTTAAGTTGCCATACCCTCTTTTTATTGAAGCTTCGTATTGAAGGGATAGAATGTTAATAAAAATGGTGCAACCCCTTCAGGGTTGTGTTATTAATGGATACGCTAACCACGGGCATCGCCCATGGCTATTATTCTGTAATCCCTTCAGGATTAAAGACATAACATTTTATAATGTCGTGATTATAATGACACAGAAGGATAATATATGGATGTCTTTCTGCCATGACGGGACAGCAAAATAAATAGCTTGTTGTTATCGTTATGCAGTTAGTAAATCCCTTTATTTCTTCAGCAGTGGACTGGGGAACTCATACCCCAAAGAGCTTAATTTATTCTTTTTAAGGTAATCATCCGGTCTAACCCATTGAGTTGTTCTTCCGAGAGCAGCAACCCCGATGAATCCTCTAACATCGAGTGTGCCATCTTTCTGAAGGGTCATTTTACACGAGTAGGTTTTACCGTTTTTAGGGTCGTAAATCTTACCATTCTTCCATAGCTCTTTCTGGAATTCAAATCCTGTCATAATGGTTAAACCAAGAATAGGTCTTACTTGCAGTGCTTTCTCAGGATTCTGATCATCAAGACGGGGTGTACCGGGAATTCCAAGAGTGCTTTCCTTTTCATAGTCCGCTTCTTTGAGAGCAACTATACGGGCTTCAAACTCGTTCCCTGATTTGTAAACTTCCACAACTGAACGGGCATCCTCCGTAACCCAGTAGCCGAGAATATCATCTGACTTAACGGCAAAGATTGATAAACAGAGAAGTGTGAGCATTATAAAGACTAAGATTTTGCGAAGCATATTAACTCCTTTAACAAGTTTGAGTCAGCTTCAGTTAACGGGAAATCTTTAGGCAAGCTTTTTCTTTCTCTTGACTATAATTCAATTAATCCCTAAATGTTGAACCAGATTAATCATGGAGTTGAGATGACCAATATTATTGATAAGAACTCATATCGAATTCTGGATATAAAGAGCATTGTAAGCTCAATCGTTCCCCTTTCTGAGCCGGGAAGAAAGCTGAAAGTAAACCTTCTCCCATATAAGGCTACTCAGAAAAAAGATGCTGAAGCGGAATATGCGATTATCGAAGATTATATCATGTATTGTAAATCTGAAAAAGCAGATTTGGAAGGAATCAAATTATGGCTTTCTCATGTTAAGGATTTAAGCAGTACCGTAAACAATTGTCAGCAGAACACCCTTGAGTTGTTTGAGTTACAGGAACTGAAAACCTTTGCCTTATCTTCTCTTAAGCTTGTAAGTATTCTCAACAAAGCTGATTTATGTCCACCTCAATTAACGAAAATGATAGACCTGTTTCATTATCTTGACCCTCAACATCAGGAAACAACAGCCTTCCAGCTCTATGACGAGTATTCACCAAAACTATCGGAATTGCGTTTGCAGTTAGGGGATATTGTCAGGAAGAAGAAGTTATCCTTGCAGGTAAAGTTGAATATTGCCCGTCATACCTTAAATCTGACGAAGTGCGAGCCTGAGATAATTGTGTCGAGAACGAATCAGGAGCTGGTGAATCAGATTGAAGGCAGCGGGTTGTTTCTGCGTGTAAGAGAGAACTTTGCCAATATCATCTTCGGTATCAAAGAAGATGACAATGACCTGACTCTTTCGGAGAAAACTACAGAACTTTTACAGCAAATTAAGATAGTGGAAAAAGGTATCCGTCAACAGATAACGGAGCATATAAAAGAAGAATACAGTAAAGCAATCGGAGAAGCAATAGCTGCAATTGCTAAGATGGATTTAAGGTTTGCAAAGGCTCTCTTTGCCCTTAAACACAATTGTTCCATTCCGGGTTTAGCAGAATCTGTTGTTATCCGGAAAGCTGTGAACATTCCCATAAAACTGGAACTTGATAACTGTGGGATGAGTTATCAACCGGTTGATATTGACCTTCAACATGAACTCTCAATCCTCATAGGAGCCAATATGGCAGGGAAGACATCCGTTCTGAAAACAGTTGGACAATTTGCCTATATGACTGCTTATGCAATTCCGTTACCTTGTGAATATGCTGAAATACCTTTATTTGATTTCATTTATTTCAGTGGATTTGACCCGCAACTACAGAGTGATAATCTCAGTAGTTTTGCCTATAATATTGTCGAGTTGCAGAAACATAAAATCAAGGAGGGGAAAGGGCTGTTTTTAATAGATGAATTTGCTCGTGGAACAAATCCGCAGGAGGGAGAAGCACTTTGCCGTGCTGTGCTTGAATCATTCTTGAAAACAGAACATCGTGTCTTTGCCTCAACACATTTTACTGCTCCTGCAATGATACCTGAAGCTGCTCATTTCGCTATACCGGGACTGACAGACGAGTTATTCCAAGCGATAAAGAATGAACAGATTCTTGACATCGAAACCAGAATTGCCAAAATGAACAGTATCCAGAAGTTTGAGCTTATCAAGGTAAGTGCGGAGAAGGTTCCACCTCGGACTGCCTTGATGATTGCAGAACTACTTGGAGTCGAAGAGGAAGTTATTGAAAAAGCTAAAAAATATCTGAACTAATTAACTGCAAGGAGGTAGAAATGTGCAGGTTGTTAGTTGTTTTATCGCTTTTGGCTTTACTGCTAATCGGGGGATGCAGCAGTGAAACCACAAAGCCGGAACCGGAAAAGGGAACACTTCCGATTTCTTTGAATCTTGCCCAGGCATTAGCTATGGACTATCGAATAACCCGTGTACTGGTTACAATAACCAGAAATGATTACACGGAATCACTTGAACTTGTCGTAGATGGGGAAACGGCAAGCGGTACCTTTATTGATCTTGAACCGGGGATATACGATATTATCGTTAATCTTTACGAGGATAATGTTATAATCGGAACCGGATCCGGGCAGGCTGAAGTTGTTGTCGGAGAAACGACAACTGTTACAATTGATATAATCTTTAATCCCACTACCGGACAATTGGAAATTACTGTTGATTGGTCTCAACCCGTTACACCACCGACTCGTGTGCTTTTCATAGGAAATAGCATTACTTATTATAATAATGGTATCTATTTCTATCTGGAGAATATAGCTGAGAATCTCAGTCCAGAAGTTGATTTTATCTGTGATTCGGTGACGAGTGGGGGATACACACTGGAGCAACATTGGACGGGTCCGAATGCCCAGACGACTATTGCAACCGGAAACTATGATTATGTTGTACTCCAGGAAAGAACATCGTGGCCGGTTGATTATCCTCAGACATTCTATACCTATGTGCAATTGTTTGATGAAGCCATTACTGCTTCCGGTGCTCAGACAGTGCTATTTCTCAGTCCTCCGTATCAAGAAAGTTTCGATGAAATGCTGGAACTTCAGGCTGCTGCCTATAACTATATCGGGCAGGTTATTGATGCATCCGTTATTGCAGTTGGGAGAGCTTTCCAGAGATGCAGAACATCTAACCCAGAAGTAGTGTTATATCAACCGGATGGGAATCATCCTACAAATGAAGGGACATATCTGGCTGCCTGCATGTTCTACAGTGCTTTCTGGAATCAATCAGCTTTCGGTTCAAACTGGGATAATGACGGTGTTATAGACGAGATCGAAAGACCTTTATTTCAGACTATTGCTTGGGAGACAAGACAGCTTTATCATAGATAAAACACCTTATCATTCCCAAGCTGGGGCTTGGGAACGAGAAGTGTTGCGTTACATGTTTGTAGAGACGCACGGCCGTGCGTCTCTACCGGGAAACGCTTCATTTCAAATATCTCAAATCTTAATGCTCATATTCCTCACAAACACTCCAGGCTGTTTCCTGGAGGAAGAGCTGATACTCCTCCGTCATGGTAGCGAATGTCCATTCAATTCCGACAGGTGACTGCCTGAATAATCGGGCAAACAGACAACATCCGGCAAGGTAGGAGCCCTCTTGAGAAGGATGACTTCCATCAGTGTTGTAAAGATTCAAGGCAAGAGGAGTATTGGGATTCATGGCTACATTATCAAAGGCGATACCAACAGGTATAACATGAGCATCCAAAGAGTCCGCGATAGATTCATAGGCAAATTGCAAATCCACTATCTGCTGAGGTTGGTCTTCTCTTGCCCAGGTCATGAGAAACCATGTATCTGCACCTGAGGAAGTAATGACACTATCCAATCTGGTAGCAAACTCATAGAAGGTCGGCGGATCGAGATATGGCATCTGACTTTGCTCCTGGAGAATCACAACATCATAGCGACCTTCTTCGATTGTATTGATTGTTGTTGCGGTATTAAAGTGATTTTGAAGTGTCATTCCACCACCTGTTATCTCATCTATCTCTATCCATGCAAACGGGTCATTAGACCAAACAATCTGTTCTAAAATACTATCCAGCCCACCATTGCTGTAAGTATAGCTATTACCGATAAAGAGGATTCTTTCGGGTAATGTACCCCAGGTTACGATAATCTCTAAATCTCCGGTTGTCGGGAGAAATTCCATTGTGATGTAAGCTGTTGCCGTTTCTCCTGCAACAACTGTCGCTGTTCCGTTGCCTGAAGCAATTATGGCACTATCTTCAAACATCTGGACAGTGATGTTATAAATCCCGGGTTCAAGTCCATAAAATGTACCTGTAGCCAATTCTCCGTTTATCTGCAAATCAAGAGATTCGCTGTAATCATCCTTTCTGATCGTAACGATTACCCTCGTTATCCGATAATCCTGTTCCAAGGCAGGTGCAAGGTTGAGTTTTATTGGTATCTTACCATATTCTGAATCAGGATGCGTTACCTGTATCCTTGAATCACAAGAGGCAAGAAGGAATAATAACAGTGGAATAAGGAATAGTAGTTTTTTCATTTCAAAGTATCCTATTTAAGTAGTAACACGCGTTTCGTAAGATTAAGGCTGTTGCCTTTGGCTCGCAGGAAGTATATTCCAGCAGCACAGCTTTTGCCGGTAGTATCCTTGCCATCCCAGTTTAGATTTACCATACTGTTTTTTGAAGTAAGGAAATCTGAGTGCACCTTCTGTCCTTTAATGTTGTAAACAGCCAATTCAATCTGTTGCTCGTTTTTGCAAGTAACCTTAATATTCAAATCATGGAAAAAAGGATTTGGAAAGGCTTGCAGGGCATTATCCATAGGGATATGCTCCTCATTTGAATTGCCAACCGAATTATCGATTGTTGCTATATAATCATTAAGGAAGCTTTGCACACCCTCCTCTTCGAACATAAAAAGAGGTAATCCCATGAGTGTGAAACTTCCACCGAACTCACTTTTTATCGCTATAGGTTGATTATCAACAGCCATTCCATCCGTATAGTCAGCAAGATAGATAATATCTTCTGAGGAATTCGGGAAAACATAGGTCATTCTCAAAGCATTATTCCAATTAGCGGGAATCTTGGTAACATCAATGTTTAATGTTGGATAGCTGCTACTGTAGGCATTATGGAAATCGGCATTATTTGTATAAACAGGGTTAAAATCAGAGAAGTATTGTTGCAGGAATTCCTGATTCATCTGACCGGCAGTTTTCCAGCCTGATACAATCAGATTTCCACCTCCAAGTAGATAACTTCCGAGAGCATTAAGATTATCATCAATCAACACCTCTGAATAGTCGTTATCATGCCAGAGGACTATGGAATAGTTGCCTAAAAGCTCAGCAGAGGGAGCACCTTGTGCAGTATAATCATACTCTGTGTAATTCATCCCGGAAAGCACATTACGATAGAACTGGTCAACATCTTCATCTGTTGGCATAAGGGCACCACCACCCATATCTCTGGTCTCATCTACTACCAACATACCCTGGTTCATGGGCATGGCTATAGACCAGACGGTAACGGCATTGGAAGGCATGCTTTCATATTGGTCGACATCAACAGCTGTGATGTAATAAGTGTACTCAGTACCCGGTGTTATCTCTGTATCCAACCATTCAGTCCCAGTAACGGGCTGAGGGGTCATTAATTGGAATGGACCATCAAACACAGCACGATAGACATAATAACCCACAACAGGCACTTCGTTCCAATAAGATTCCCAGACAACACGGGCACTGTTGTTTCCGGCATAAACATCCGTTAATGTTAATTGATGCTCCTCTTTTCCTCTTATAAGCATCCAATCATCTGGATCAAGTTGGTATTCTGACGGCAGAAAGTTCAGTATAACGACTGATTCTGTAATCATAGGACCGGCAGTTACCAATGTACTGTCACTATTTATATTATCATTGAAATGGAAGGGAATATCAATTGTAAAATCGGTTGATGTATTTGAGCCGGTTTTTGCAAAAACTTTATATCGTGGGATGGCAAGATTATAGTTCTGAAACACGCTGAACTCTACTTCCGGAATACCTGAGCCGTAAATCCATTGCGAAAAGAACTGAGTCAATTCCTGACCGCTGATATCTTCGCACAACTGTTCAAATTCTGAAGTAATGACATTCCCGTTATAATGCTGTTGAAACCAGCTTTGTAAGATGTTAAAGAATGCTTCATTGCCTACCTTCGCTCTCAACATGTGTAAAACAGATGCAGGTTTTTCGTAGGTGACAGGTGTGAATATTGCGTTAAAGGGAGGGTCATAGGTTGTATGCGGTCCATAGTTATTTGCGTAAGTCAGGTAATAATTCCTTATATTGCTACGGAAGTAGTTGCACATTGCATCATATCCTAAGGAGTGTTCTGCCCAAAGGGCTTCGGAATAAGTTGCAAATCCCTCTGAAAGCCAGATATCTTTAAATGTTAGAACACTCAGGCAATTCCCGAACCATTGATGACAAAGCTCATGGGCAAAGGTGTAATCATAATTATGGTTACCTGTTATCATATAGCTGTTCAGAGTGGTCATGGTTTGATGTTCCATTGCTCCGTAAACACCCATACTAACGGTTGTCTGCCCATATTTCTCGAAAGGGTATTCACCAAACATCTGCGAAAATGCAGACATCATTTCTGGTAAAACGGACAAATCCTCTTGAGCATTGTTCACCTGGGTGGGGAGCACAAAATCCTGAATCGGAATCCCATTGTAATATTGCAGAGGAAGTTCCGTATAGTTCCCTGCTGTTACGCAGGCGAGATAGGTTGTCATGGGATTGCTTCCGAGCCAGTGATGTGTCTTGGTTCCATTTCCATTATCGACTATACTGTCTCGAAGCCCATTACAGGCAACAGCCCAATCATCTCTGATTGTGATATGGAGGTCAACAAGTGCCTTATCCCAGGGATGGTCATAACAAGGCCACCAGTAACGGGAGGCATCGGGGTCTGAGATAGTGAACACTGAACCACCCTGAAAGAACATCCCGCAACCATAAGGTGGCGGACTCATAGAAGGAACCCCGCTGTAATATACAGTAGTTGTAAACTGTGTCCCATTAGTGATTCCGGTAAGTGGAATAATAATCTGACTTGTATTCTGGGTGAAGTTAGTTTGAGAAATCCCGTTCACTTCTACGGCTGTAACGGTTAAACCGCATAAATCCCAGGTAATGGAGTTCATATCTTCTTCCGCGTTCACAGTCGATATCACATATCCATCCAGATAATGAGTCTGGTCATTGATTGTTAAAAATATCTCATACTTCTCAACATCAAACCCATGTAGAGAATCTGCTCTGGTATAATTCCTAAAGTAGTTCTCCGTTTCTGGAGATGGTGTCGGTCTGTCAAAATGTGGTCTTGCCCATAGTTGAAATGAGCCCATAATGAGTAATAGCAGCAGTAAGTATCTGTTTCTCATAGTATTCTCCTTATGATTAGGTTAAATAAGTTCTCTGGGAGAAATAAAGTCAATCAGATTTTTTAGCTGACGCTTCCCAATGCTAATTCTTAGCCCACTTTTACCTCAAAGAGTGTGGTAAGAGCAGGCATATTGAGACACCAGTGAGAGTATCTTACTATGGCATCACAGTTATCTGAGTTTTGTAAGGTTTTTGCTGCAATTCTTCATTATAACAGGCGGGAAATTCGTGGGAATAATTTATGCACAAAATGTGAATAACTCGGGGGTATGCCCGAGTGATTCCCGAGTGATTCCCGTGTAATTCCCGAGAGATTCCCGTCTGTTGTAACATCTAAATTTATGATTTTTACGAACCGTAATGGAGAAAAGTCCGTCATTTTGACGGACTTTTCAAATTAATGTTAATGAAAGAGTTTAGTCTTTCAAATAGATGTCCACAACTTTATACAGTTCCGGGGTTATAATAGGTTTTGTAAGATACGCTGCAAAGTTGATGTTTTCAACAAAATCTCTGTCTTCTTCGAGAGTGTAAGCTGATTGAGCAACAATCTTGAGTTTAGGATGTTTCTCATGCATCTTTTCGGCAGTTTCTGACCCCGACATCACAGGCATTTGCAAGTCGAGGAGAACCAAATCGAGAGAAGGTTTAGCTTCAAGGATTTCGATAGCTTGCATTCCTGAATTAGCAGTCAGAACGGTTGCTCCGTTTCTTTCAAGCAGTTTCTTAAGCAGTGTGGTTGTGGAACGAGTATCGTCAACAACGAGAATAATCTTTCCTTCCCAGTTGTACTGCTTTTCGCTCATCCTGAGACCTTTACCGTTAAAACTACCTGCTTCCAGAGAGTGCTTCTTGGGGAATGTGAAATAGAACACAGAACCTTTGTCAGGCTCAGATTCCAGCCAGATTCTGCCACCCATCAGGTTGATGATTTCTTTTGTCAGGTATAAACCAATCCCCAAGCCACTGTATTCCTTAGTCAGTGACATTTCGATCTGGAAGAACTTTTCAAAGATAGCTTTATGCATTGAGCTATGTACACCGATACCTGTATCCCGAACAAAGAAAGTAAGCTCCGTCTCGCTTTCATCATAGAAACCGAATTCAATCTCTCCATTTAGAGTAAACTTCATGGAGTTCGAAAGGAGATACTGGAAAATCTGATTAAATCTGTTAGGGTCGATGATAAAGGTGAAATCATCATGCGGATAAAGCTTGTGATTTACTTTTAGGTGGTTCTTATCAAAATCAATCAACTCATTCCTAAGTTTATTACTTAATCCGGTCAGTATTTTGTTGAGGTTTGCTTGAGTATAAGTGATGTCATATTGTTTGGTTTCAATTCGAGATATATCCATAATATCTCCAATCATGTGCAACAATTTCTCGGAAGATCTGTTTAGGATACTGTTATATTCATCTTTATCGGCTTGAGAAAGGTCGGTTTGATTTAGCAGGTTCGCCGAACCGATAATGGCATTGAGAGGAGTCCTTATCTCGTGGGAAATATTGTTGATAAATGCCGTTTTCAGCCTGTCACTTTCCTTAGCTCGCTCAAGAGCATTAACCAGCTCCAACTCTGTAATCTTCTGTTTGGTAATTTCCTGAGACATCACAAGAATATAATGTGGAATGCCCCGTTCATTTACAGGTATTTTTATAGTGTTGAAGTATTTATTCTTAACCGGATGATAAGTAAGCTGTTCTTCAGGAATTCTCAGAATTTTGCCTGTTGTAATTACAGATTCATCAGTTTTATCAAATAACAGAGCAACATCGGGAGGGAAAAGCTGGGAATTCGTTCTTCCGATGGCG
>JAFGVF010000019.1 GCA_016938155.1 Candidatus Cloacimonadota bacterium | reverse complement strand
GTTCACAGCAGAATCTGACACCTGCCGGCAAGATTAACGGTACAATCAATATAGATTCAGGTACACCTGAGTTTACAAGAGCACGCGTTTCATCCGGTGATTATACTCGAACAGTGTTTGAAGATGGAACATATTCCCTATATGCTCCCTTCGGGTCTTATTCTCTAACTGCAGAAATGAGACATTACACTACTGACACTCAAAACAATGTTAATCTGTCACAAGCTGTGCATACTCTGGATAACATCAACTTTGATTTGCTTTATCTGGCAGAACCAACAGCTCTTAACGGCACATTTAACAACAGAGAGTTAACTCTTAGCTGGACTGCACCAACTACAACATTTACAGTAAATAGCTATAATGTTTATAGAAAGATAAACAATGGTAATTACTTGCTTCTATCAACATCAGATAATGAAAGCTATGTTGATGATGTTTCTCAGGATGGAGAATACTTCTACTATGTAGAGGCTGTTTATCCTGAAGGTATTGGTCATCCTTCGATTGAATTCACCTTTGATACGGCTGTTGCTTTAGATGAAGAAAATCATAACCAACCGGTTACTGTTTTATTTGGGAATTATCCAAATCCATTCAATCCGACAACGACTATCTCCTATTCACTGGCAAATGAAGAAAAAGTGAAATTAGAAATATTCAATGTTAAGGGACAGTTAGTGAAGACCTTAGTAAACGAAATTCAGCATATCGGCCGCCATTCAATAGAATGGAATGGTAAAGATAATGCTGATAAAGATTGTGCTTCAGGTCTTTATATGTACAGATTCCAGACTAAAGGATTGAACACTGTAAAGAAAGCAATGCTATTGAAATAATGAAACAGTAATCTGGTTACAGATTATTGTTTGATATGAATTAAGCCCCCGTTTTTATGTAGAAACGGGGGCTTTTTATTTAAGGAAAAGTTTATTCTGCGTTGAATTGATTAAGAGTCCAGGCTAATGCTTCTTCAAGCATTTCCATAGGAGGTTGCTTTATAAGACCTTCTTTTATCAAAAGCTCAGTGGACATTCTGGCATTCAGGATGTCTTCCTTTGCCCTTTGATAAGCTTCATCCCAAGTGATGATATTTCGGGCAACACCATCCTCAATTGCCTGCATTGCCACATCAGCAGCTTCCTTTGGAAAAACATCCGTTTCATCCATAGTCGGAACTATGTTTTCTGAGTTGATACCTCTTTTCTCAGCAAATTCGGCAAGTGAATAAGCTGCTCTGATTGCCATATTATCGGTAATGCGACTTGCTTCTGTGAGGAGTGCACCCTTTAATATTCCGGGGAAACCAAGAGAATTATTGATTTGATTGGCAAAGTCGCCCCTACCTGTTGCCACTATGAAAGCTCCTGCTTCCTTTGCTGCATAAGGATAAATCTCAGGAACGGGATTTGCACAGACAAATACAATCGCTTTGTCATTCATAAGATTTATCCACTCCGGTTTTATGGTATCAGGACCAGGCTTTGAAAGGGCAATCAATACATCTGCACCGGTAAAAACATCTTTTATATCGGTAATTTTAGTAGGATTTGTCTTTAATGCAAGTTCCCATTGTTTATAGGATTTTGGATTATCCCTAACATCAGTTCTATCTGAATGAAGAGTACCCTTGGAATCGAACATAATGATGTTTTCTCCGAGTAATCCTGCTTTCATAAGAAAACGAGCAATAGTCGAGTTTGATGCTCCACTGCCAAAGAGAACCGTCTTCACTTTGTTGATAGGTTTCTCAGCGAGTTTTAAGGCATTAATCAGTCCGGCTAATGTTACACTTGCAGTACCCTGAGCATCATCATGCCATACAGGGATTGAGCAGGAATCCCTGAGTTCATCCAATACTTTGTAGCAGTTCGGTTGGGAGATATCCTCTAAATTAACGGCACCAAAAGAGGGTTGAAGCATCTTAACAAAGTCGATTATTTTGTCAGGGTCCGGTTTCCCGTCTTTATTCCGGTTATCAATGCAGAGAGCAACGGCATCAACTCCCCCGAGATACTTCATCAGAAAAGCCTTTCCCTCCATCACACCAAGCCCCCCGGGAGGAGTGCAGTCACCATCTCCCAGAACTCTGGTGGAGTCACTTACTACTGCCACAAGATTGCTTTTGTTGGAAAGCTTGTATGATGTATGATTGTTGTCTCTAATTGTCGTGGATACAGCAGAAACACCGGGAGTGTACCAGACATTGAACCAGTTAAAACCCCAAACTCCTGCTTTCGGCAGGGTCTGCATCTTGCCATTATAAAAAGTATGTGCCTGCAGGGAAAGCCTTTTAAGAAACATAGTCTGAGCTTTAGCCTTCATTTCAGGGCTAAAGTGTTCAGGGAAAATTGTGCTGAGGTTATTCAGGTTAATTGCTAATTTATTCATTCTTTCTCCTCTCTGTCAAAAATATTCCTTCCAAAAGCATCAATTGCCACAATGCAGGGGAAATCCTGCAACTCCAGTTTTCGTAATGCTTCAGTTCCCAATTCCAGCCAAGCTATTACTTCAGATTTAATGATTGCATTAGCCAATAGAACTCCTGCCCCACCAATAGCGACAAAATATATCGCCCTATGCTCCATAATTGCATCTATTACTTCCCGATTCCGTTCACCTTTACCAATCATTCCCTTCAATCCCTGTTGGAGTAATTTGGGCGTATATGCGTCCATACGACCGCTTGTTGTGGGACCGGCAGAACCGATTATCTCCTGAGGTCTGGCAGGAGTTGGTCCGGTATAGTAGATTATACTGTTTTGTATCTCAAAGGGAATCTCTTCTCCATCTTTTAAAGTCTCAATTAACTTTTTATGAGCAGCATCACGGGCAGTATAGATAGTACCAGAAAGCAGAACTTCATCTCCAATCTGTAATCCAAGGATTTGTTCATCCGTAAGGGGTGTATGTATTTTAATAGTCATAACAATTACTCTTTTATATAATTACAGATTCATGTCTATGGGAATGACATTGAATGTTTATTGCTACGGGAAGTGATGCTATGTGACAAGGCATAGTTACAATTTGAACCTTCAAGGCAGTAGTATCTCCACCTAATCCCTGGGGACCGATATTCGTTTTATTAATCTTCTTGAGTAGTTCAACTTCAAATTGAGCCCATCGTTCATCAGGATGAAAAGAATTTAAGGGTCGCATTAAAGCCTTTTTGGCGAGTATTGCACAGGTCTCGAAATTACCTCCAACCCCTATTCCCAGAATAATAGGCGGACAGGGATTTCCGCCGGCTTTTATAACCGTATCCATTACAAACTCTTTGATTCCGTCAATACCATCGGATGGCTTTAACATGGCAATCCTGCTCATATTCTCAGAACCACCACCTTTAGGAGCAACTGATATTTTAAGTTTATCTCCGGGAACTATAACCGTATGGATTACAGCGGGTAAATTGGTGCCTGTATTTTCCCGAGCAAAACAAGGGTCAACGACCATTGATTTACGGAAGTAATTCTCTTTATAACTATCT
>JAFGVF010000226.1 GCA_016938155.1 Candidatus Cloacimonadota bacterium | reverse complement strand
CTCTTTTCTGGATTCATCTCAATGTGGATTTCCCGCATCGGGTGAAGGGTATTCTCTACTTCCCGCAGGTTAAGAACGAGTTTGATATTAACAAAGGTCAGGTCAAATTATTCTGCAACAATGTGTTTGTTGCCGATAACCTCAAAGACCTTATCCCGGAATTCCTGCTTCTGTTGAAGGGTGGAATTGATATTCCGGATATTCCATTGAATGTATCCAGAAGCTTCCTGCAGAACGACCAGATGGTTCAGAAGATTTCTAAGTATATCGTCAAGAAGGTTGCCGACCACTTTAAGAAGACCTTTGAAAAGGAAAGAGATAAGTACGAAAAGTATTGGGATGACATCAGTAACTTCATCAAGTATGGTCTCCTGACTGATGAGAACTTCTATGAAGCACTAAAAGACCAGATTATCTTCGAGACTCTTAAGGGTGACCATGTAACGATAGAGGATTATCTCAATCGCTACAAATCAGAAGAGAAGCCTCACAAGATTTACTATACCAATAGCAAGGACACTCAGGTCACATATCAGAAACTTTTGCAGGACCAGGGAATTGAAGTAATCGTCGCAGATTCTGTGATTGATGCACATCTCTTCCAGCATATTGAAATGAAAAATAATGAAGTGAGATTCGTGCGAGTTGACTCAGAGCTGAATGATAATCTTGTTTCCGGTGATGATGCGGAAGTTGTGGATGAGAATGACCAGACTCTTACCGATAAAATTAAGGAAGTATTCCTCAAAGCACTCAATCCGACCATCGAGGCAAGCTACGGCAAAGATGCCTTTGCCGACCTGATTAAGAAGTATCCTCAGGCAACAGATGCCCTGACAAAATATTCCCGTACCCAGGAAGAGCAAACCCTCATTCGCCCCTTTGATATTCCACTCAAGGCAAGGAAGGAGATGGGTAAGGATGCCTTCAAAGAGTTATTTGAGCATGTCTATACAGATACTAAGGTTGAGGTTAAGAACCTGAAATCGGAAGATATACCCGCAATGGTGATGTTTGAAGAATTCATTCGCAGATTCCAGGAGATGAACGCCATGATGAAGCATGAAAGCAGTGATATGCTCAGAATGCATACCCTTGCCGTGAATAAAAACAATCCGACCGTGCAGAAGATTGTGAAATTCTACGAAGAAGGAAAATACGAGGAGTCCAAGCTCCTTGTGAATTTCGTACATGAACTGGCACTTTTAGAGCAGAAACGCTTCTCCGGTGCTGAACTGCAAGGATTTGTAAACAAAGCTAATGAGATACTCAAGCTGCTCTAAGAAGCAGAGATATAGATATAAAGCCGTGGGTGAAAGCCTACGGCTTTTTTCTTTAAACACAGACAGACACAGACTTTCACGGACGAACCCGTTCTGTTGAGAAGAATAATGCCGAAGGTTCTGAAGCCTCTGCAACTTTCAAGAAAACTAAGCTGAAGCACTCGCAGGTTGTTATCTACTTAAAACAACTGAAAAAAACAGTTTACAAACTTTGGAAACATTTATAAATGACAAAAAAGAGGAATGGAGACCGATTGTTAGATAATATCCGGAATACAGCTAAGCACACAGCAGTTTACAGTATCGGCAACATGGCGATGAAAGTACTCGGTTTCATCCTGTTACCACTATATACGGACAAGCTGTTAGTGAGCGAATTCGGTACTCTCGGACTATTAGAAGTAACTGCTGCCTTCATGATAGCTGTACTTGGTTTCAGAATTCCCACTGCCATGATGCGTTGGTGTGCCAATGCCAAAGATGTCCTTGAACAAAAGAGAGTAATCTCCACTTCAGTTTTTTCTCTTCTCGGGATATTGGGACTCTATTCAATAATTGCATTCTTTATGCGGAACTCATTCTCGCAGTTGCTCTTCCGATCCGATACATTTACTCCCTACCTGACGATTCTCTTCATCTCCATTGCTTTCGAGATATTAAACCAGATTCCCTTTGAACTTATCCGATTCAAGCAAAAATCCTTTTTATTTACCTTTCTAATGCTGTTGAGGTTCGGTTCTACCCTTGGTTTAAATATTTACCTGATTGTTTTCTTGAATTTAGGCGTTTACGGTATTGTTTTAAGCAATCTAATCAGCAATATTCTGATTACCCTTGTTACATTGCCTTTCCTCATTAAAGAGATGAATTTGAGCTTTGACAGGGTTATCTTCCTCGAGATGTTTCATTATAGTTTTCCGCTTATCTTCTCCCAAATCTCCACAATGCTCTTATCCATGTCGGACAGATATATCCTCAATCATTATTCTACACTTGACCAGGTTGGACTTTATACTCTCGGATATAAGTTTGCAACTGTGATCAATGTCTTTATCCTCTCATCCTTTCAGATGGGATTTCTACCGATTGCCTACAAAATGTACGATAAGCCTGAGGCAGGAAGATTCTTTGCCAAGACTCTGACCTATCTCGTCTTTATTTCTATGATTGCAGGACTGGGTATCTCTTTTTTCTCGCGAGAAGTCATTCAGTTAATGGCAAAGAATAGTGACTATTGGGCTGCCTATACGGTAATCCCCATTATCTCTCTTGCTCTGATCTTCAAGGGAGTTCAATGGATTTTCTCTCTCGGACTCCACTATGTAAAGAAGACTAAATACAATGCATATATAGTATTACTCTCCGCATTTGTTAATATCGTTTTAAACTTCCTGCTTATCCCTAAATTTGGCATCTATGGTGCTTCTTTCACAACTCTTTTCTCCATGATTCTGATGTCCGTTATTTATCACTGGGAAGCACAGAAACATTATCCGGTCAGATATGAGATAAGTAAGCTTGTTCTTCAGATTTGTCTTGGAACTGCCCTGTTTCTGATATCTCTGACTTTCTTTAATCTTCCCATGTTACCTAACCTACTACTTAAACTTCTTTTATTATGTAGTTATCCCTTCATTCTCTATCTCTTGAAGTTTTATGAACCTGTTGAGTTAGACCGGATGAAAGGATTCTGGAAGAAATGGAAAAATCCACTAACCTGGGCAGCACATCTGCCTGAGCTGTTCCGTAACTAAGATGAGACGAAAACCTAAAGGCAACTTCTGTGAGTTAAAACGACACAGGATTATTACCCCCTCAATTTGTAGTGTTTGCGAAAGGATTGGCTTCTGCAAGTCCTTCCGTGAATACTACATGAAAAACAAGCGTAAATACAACGAATTTGTTTACGACCAGATAGATAGATTTCCTGATAAATATATAATGGAGGTAGTTTTTATGGCTACGAAAGCAACCTTTGTCCAGATTGTGGACAAGAAAACCGGTCAGATCGAAAAGATCATCAATATGGAAACCCTTAATGCAATGCCTCTGGAAGAGAAGATTAAGTTCGCTCGGGGCAAGGTACTTTATCAGATTGCTTTTGAGATTGAACCAATCATCAAGATTGAGATGAAGAAGAAGATGGTGGAAGAAGAAATTTCCTTTCTGCCGGAAACAACAGAGGATATAAAGCCTGAACCTAAAGTAGAGACTGAGAAACCGAAGAAAACCACGAGAGCCAAGAAATAGTTTAGGGTTTAGCGAGTTTGCTTTCCAGCCTGTTCTTGCGTCTCTGCCAGTTACGGAGAGGGAGCAGGTCATTGAAAGGCAGACTATGCAGATAATCTAAGGCTTGAGTGGTATATTGCATGGCAAGTTCAATATTACGGTTACGATGCTCTTCATATTTGGCAAGCTCTTCCAGAGCAGTCAAATCGTTCAGCATTGCCAGCTTGCTCCAGATAGCAACGGCACTCGGGTAATCGTTATTGCGTTTATAGAGGTTTGCCAGACGAAGAGATTCCTTATCGTCGGTTTCATGTAAAGTGTAGGATTCGAGTAGCCCGACTGCCTTATCCCGCATTCCGGCATGTTCGTAGTATTTACTGCACGGGAGAAGATGTTCTTCGGTCTCATCAGGATTTGCCATAATCCGACAGAGATAGTCCATTACAACAGGCATACTGAGAATATCGACAGCGTTGTGCTCATGAATCTTGATAATATCGTCGGGATTTCCGGTTTCCAGATAGTTAAAATATGCCCAGGGTATCTTCCAACCCGGGATTTCATCCTCCACAACTCTCACATAATGCAGGATTTCTCTCTCAATCGTCTGCAAAGAACAATCACTCAGCTTCCCCTTCCAGAATCTTCGTACTAAATGCAGCAAATCCAACTGATGTTTATCCTTAATCCGATAGTTTATCCCATGATAATCATATCTGGATTGCAGTAGATTCATGTCATAACTCTTCCCATTATAGCTGATAATCAGGTCATATTCATCAAAGAGCAGCCTTATCTCCAT
>JAFGVF010000004.1 GCA_016938155.1 Candidatus Cloacimonadota bacterium | reverse complement strand
CTTGTTTCATCGTAATTTGAGCGATAATTTACAGTTTCTTTATCCAGATCTTCAAGCATCTCGGTAGTGATTTTGTGTAGTCTGGCTTCTGTATAACGCATTGCTGCAGGTGGATCACCATCAATTGATCCAAAGTTTCCCTGACCGTCTATTAGGGGATAACGCATATTCCACGGTTGAGCTAATCTAACCAGAGTTGGATAAACAACCTGTTCTCCATGTGGGTGATAGTTACCCGATGTATCACCGGCAATCTTAGCACACTTTCTAAAATGTGCTCCTGGACGGAGATTCAATTCATGCATTGCATAGATTATACGGCGTTGAGAGGGTTTCAATCCATCGCGTACATCAGGTAAGGCTCTGGAAACAATTACACTCATGGAATATTCCATATAGGACTTTTTCAATTCATCTTCAATCTGTATCGGTATAATTCTTGGTTTAATTTCTGACATCTTATCTCCTAAATATCCAGATTCTTAACATACTTGGCGTTGGTCTGTATGAAGTCACGACGAGGTTCTACCTCATCTCCCATCAATATGGTAAACATTCTGTCTGCTTCGATGGCATCATCAACTTTAATCGAAACCATCAGCCTCCGTTCCGGGTCAAGTGTTGTTTCCCATAATTGCTCCGGATTCATCTCACCAAGACCTTTGTATCTCTGGATTATCACACCTGAGCTACCACCCAACTCCTGGACTGCTTCATCTCTTTCTTTTTCATTATAAACATATATCTTTTGCTTCCCTTTTCTAACAAGGAACAAGGGTGGCTTTGCAATATAGACATGCCCTTGTTCAACAAGTGGAAGCATATAACGGTAGAAAAAGGTTAATAACAGAGTTGCAATATGAGCACCATCAACATCAGCATCCGCCATGATAATGATACGGTTGTAACGAAGACGGGATATATCGAAATCCTCTCCGATCCCCGCTCCCAAAGCTAAAATGATTGGCTGTATTTTATCGTTATTGAGAACCTTGTCCATTCTGGCTTTTTCAGTATTAAGCATCTTTCCCCAAAGCGGTAATACTGCCTGAGTATTTCTGTCCCTTCCCTGTTTTGCAGAGCCTCCTGCGGAGTCTCCCTCAACCAGGAAAATCTCTGTCTCTTCAGGATTTCTGCTTGAACAATCAGCTAATTTTCCCGGTAAAGTACCGCTTTCAAGCACAGATTTCCTTCTGGTCAAATCCCTTGCCTTTCTGGCAGCTTCTCTCGAACGAGCAGCATTGATCGATTTCAAGCATATATTTTTCGCTACAGATGGGTTCTCTTCAAAAAAGACTGTCAGCTTTTCGTATGCATGTGAGTTAACAACACTTTCGACTTCTGAGTTCTGCAACTTAGTTTTGGTTTGTCCCTCAAACTGCGGGTTAGACAGTTTCACACTGACAACGCTGACAATTCCCTCTCTGATATCATCACCACCGGGGCTTATCTTTTCATTTTTTAGATAGTTCTCTTGCTTTATATAAGCATTTACTGCTCTGGTCAAGGCAGATTTAAATCCACTGAGATGCGTTCCACCTTCAATAGTATTTATATTATTGGCAAAACTGAAAATCTTCTCCTGATAGCCCTCATTGTATTGCAAAGCTATCTCAAACTCAATGTCATCCTTTCCACCGGCAATTAACATCGGTTTTTCGAATAGAGGTTTCTTATTTTCGTTGAGATATTCAACAAATGACACAATTCCGCCATCGTACTTGAAACTATGCATTCTTTCTGATAGCTCATCCTTCAATTCAATAAGCAAGCCCCGATTCAAAAAGGCTAATTCACGAAGTCTGGTGCTCAAATAATCGAAACTGAATTCTACTGTTTCAAAGATAGTTTTATCTGGGTAGAATCTGATGTTTGTACCTCGTCTTGTAGTTTCTCCGATTATTTCCAAATCAGTTATCGGACGTCCACATTCATAAGATTGCCGATAAATCTTCCCTTCCTTATAAACTTTCGCTATCAGTAATGAGGAGAGAGCGTTAACCACTGATACACCAACGCCATGAAGCCCACCGGAAACTTTATAGGTTTTATTGTCAAATTTACCGCCTGCATGCAACACAGTCATTACAACTTGAATCGCAGGTATATTCATATCCTTGTGCATATCAACAGGAATTCCGCGACCATTATCCTCAACTTCCACTGCTCCATCACTGCAAATAGTTACCAGTATGCGGTCACAATGACCTGCTAATGCTTCATCAATACTGTTATCAACTACTTCATAAACAAGATGATGAAGACCTCTTTCACTTGTCCCGCCAATATACATCGAAGGGCGTTTTCTAACAGCTTCAAGACCTTTCAGGACTTTTATGTCACTTGCACTATAATTGGTTTCAGACATCTTTCCTCACTTTCAAATTATCTAAATTTTGATGTTTAATAAATTCCATTAATAAGGTTCTACAATATTTCATCTCCAATTAGCTGTCAATAAAAAACGGCGATTTTATGCACTTTTTTATTTTAGGGGGACATTGACTCTCAGAATGCTTTTTCTTTGAAAATATACCCTGTTTTGTTCGCAGAATTTTTCCAAAACTTATCAAAGATAATGAAGTTTGCCTTTATTTAGAGGGCTTTACGCTCACGACTAACTTTTCCTGCCCCTTGCATTGTAAGTCAATAACTGATTATTTATGAATGTGTTGAATCTTATATAAAGGAACACTGTAAAAACTGTGTTGCTTATGCTAAAGTGTTTCAAAGGAAGATGTTACTATTGCTTTTTTAAACTACTTTATAATCTTCCGGAAATTCGTCTAATTACGAAAGAAGCTGTCCATAATCCCATAATTGCTGTCAGGTAAGATACTGAACCTATTGGTTCTCGTTCTCGACCCCGTATAACGCTTTTTTCATCCTTATTGGACTCACTGTCATCGTTGAAGAGATCATTTGCCGGTTCCGAAGAAAAGACGCAGTCAATTCCTGTCGTTATGCCTCTTCTGCGTAAATACTTCCTGACTCTGTATGCTAATTGGCAATTGAATGTTTTAGATAGGTCGTTAATCATTATCTTGGATGGGTCGATTCTGTTTCCTGCACCCATAGAAGATATTACTGGAATGCCAAGATGGTAAACATCTTCCAGTAACCCGACCTTAGGGTTCAGGCTGTCTATTGCATCCACAACAAAATCTACATCATCAGAGAGCATTCTCTTTCTGGTCTCTAAATCAGCAAATTCGGTGAAAATTTCGATTTCTGCCTCTGGATTAATATCAAGTATCCTTTCACTCATCACTTCTGTTTTAAACCTGCCTATTGTCGAGTGCAGGGCAATGTTCTGTCTATTTATATTTGTTAAATCCACTACATCGAAATCCACAAGTATAAATTTCTTAAATCCACTTCTTGCAAGGCTCTCACATGCATAAGAGCCTACCCCTCCCAATCCGAAAACAGCGATTTTCGTTTCTCCGAATTTTTCTATATTCTCTTTACCAAAGAGCATTTCTGTTCTTTTAAAAATCATCTTTAACTCCTGTGTTTAGATTAACCATTTCCTCTCATTCTCAATTTCTTGCAAGTTTTATATTCAATCTTTCCTGGATTATTTACATCCCCTTTTGTATGACTATTGGTTTGCAATCTTATGCTATTTCTCTGTCTGCTGAATAGATGCTGAGATGGTAAATGGAGATTGAGTTTTTCAATATATCAGCAAAATTATTCCTTGACCTTCATTCCGATAAATACATCTGTTTGAAATTATAAATAAGCGTTTTTTACGAGGAGTTTATTGATGAACATTGACCCGCGACTTCTAAAAGATTGCCACT
>JAFGVF010000225.1 GCA_016938155.1 Candidatus Cloacimonadota bacterium | reverse complement strand
GGCTATAGAAGTTTAGACGATTGCTTTCTCCAACAACATTCTGCATTACTTTTTGTTTCGAAATAGTGAGGTTCTGCCCGAGGATAATAGCAAAGGCAGTTGATATGGTCATAATTCCGAGTCCGCCTATCTGAATAAGCAGAAGGATAACAATCTGTCCCACTTGTGAGAAATAAGTTCCTGTATCTTGAACAATCAAACCGGTTACACAGGTAGCCGAAGTGGATGTAAAAAGAGCATCAATAAAAGGTGTAATCTCTCCCGAAGCACTGCTCTCGGGGTGCATCAGCAGAAATGTCCCGATTAGGATCGTTACAAAGAAACTAAGCATCAGGGAAACAGCCGGATTTCTGTATAACTTAAGAAGAATTGAGTTATGATATTTATCTTGGTTCGTATAATGAGATTGGGTTATCTTAGTCTGAAATGAAGAACTTACAGTCTTGATTAAAATGTAAAGTTCCCGAATAAGGATAAGTAGAAGAAAGACACTTGGTTTAAAATGAAAACTCAGGAGGCTGAATAGGAGTATCATGCTGTTTGAAGATATCAGGAAGGTTCTTGCCTGCGATGCCAGCCAATCCCTGAACCTGATAAAATAATAAAGTGTGAACAGCAATAACAAAACGAAGGAATATGGCTTGATATATTCACCGTTATTCAACAAGTGCTGTAAGACAGGTGAGAAAAAGAGGATCAGAAAGTTAAGAACACCGGCAATACCCAAAAGAAACTGGATAGTACTTACTACTTGGTTGCGAGTGTATTTCTTCATAAACTACTTAAAACAGCTCCTTAACAATCTCACAAAGTTCAGAAAATACTTCCTCAACAGAAGCACTGGCATCAACGGTTATGGCGATGTCTCTCTTTGAGAAAAAATCAATTAGAATCTTTGTTTTTTCTAAAAACTCGGAAATTCTTTTCTCAATTGCTTCCGGTTTATCATCGGCACGCGAACCGACAACACTTCCGCATACATCACAAACACCCTCCATCAATGGGGGAGAGGTCAGCAGATTATAGGTCTTTCCACAATTCTTGCATTCAACGCGGGAGGTGATTCTTTTCTTTGCTACTTCTATGGGTAGGCTCAGATAGATAACTTTATCAATACGATATCGTTCTACCAGATATGCTGCCTGCTCGAGAGTTCTGGGAAAACCGTCAAAAACCAATCCCTTGATATCAGGCTCAATGCTTTCTTCTATTAACTGAAAAACAAACTTGTCGGGTACAAGCTCTCCCTTTTTTATATACTCATCAGCTATAATACCGAGATGAGTTTGTTCCTCTATGTGTTTGCGAAACAGGGCACCTGTGTTTATGTGTTCCAGGTCAAACTGCTTTGCCAAAAGCTTTGCCTGAGTACCTTTTCCGCTTCCTTGTTTTCCGATTAATACGATATTTACCATTCCTACCTCAATCCTGTTTCATATTACCTATATTACTTCACATTTCATAAAGTCAAGGTTTATTATAATCAGGGCATTTATTGATACAGGGTTTTTGCGTCAATACAGAATTTTTTTTATCTCTCCGGACAACTGATTTATCTCTGTCAATGTTTTCAGGTCAATTGTCTGACGAGAATCAACTTTCACCAGCTCAGGTGTGGGATGTGCTTCTATAAGAAGTCCGCTTGCACCTGCTGCAACCGTTGCCAGACTGACAGGTTTTATCAATTCTCTCAAACCTGTTGCATGTGAGGGATCGCCGATTATGGGAAATGGGATGTACTTTCTTAATAAGGGGATTGCCGAAATATCATAAGTATTTCGCGTGATGGAATCGAATGTCCTGATTCCTCTCTCACAGTAAATCAATCTGCTGTTACCCTCAGATAATATGTATTCTGAAGCAAGCAACCACTCTTCAACAGTACTGCTCATGCCTCGCTTGAGAATAACCGGTTTCCCCGATTTCCCTATCTGAGTCAAGAGGGGATAGTTCAGCATATTGCGTGTTCCAACCAGCAGGATATCGACCTTTTCCATCATCTCATCCAGGTGACTGCTGTCTGTGATTTCGCTGACGGTAACTAAATTGTATTTCTCCGATATCGTGCCCAGCCAATCAAAGGCAATAGAGCCAAGACCTGCAAAATCCTGTGGAGAAGTACGAAGCTTATAAGCACCACCCCGCATAAAATTAATTCCGATTGAGTTCAAGTGCAGGGCAATTTCCTCCAGACTCTCTCTATTCTCTATTGTACAAGGACCTGCAATAATAGTAAAATCGTCAGGATTAATGCTATGCCCCTTAATCCGGATAGTCTCATATTTATAATCAACAATTCTTTCAATAATCTTTTCTAGTTTCTTCATTACCTTCTCAACTGCTTTTTGTTAATTGTGAAAAGCTTAGCAGGGAGTAGTGTCAAGATTTATTTATTTTCCTGCTTTAGATCGGACAGAGAGTCCTCCGAAACCGACACATAAACCAGCACCTTTATATATAGCATAGCAAGTTCGGGGCAATGCGATAGTGGGAAATGCTGAATGATAAGGGAGACCTTTCAAATGGTCTTAAGACCTTTGAAATGGTTGGAATTCTATAGCGAACTGCCTGCTACGCAGGGAGTTTCGTGTTTCATCTCAAACTGCAGATTTGCGTACAGCGAGTATCCTGCTTGCTGTATTGTAGCACGACTCTCCGGGTCGTGATTCTCTTCGACCGGAACGGTCGCATACCGTAAGCATCCAGCTTGCCAAGATGTCAAGCAGGGAGGTTTCTCGTCAAAGAAACCACTATTGGGTTTCGGAAGTCCCTACTTCGCTATGAACTCCCGTATTATAAATCGGTTTCGGAAGTCCCTGCTTCGCTATGAACTCCCGTATTGTAAATCGGTTTCGGAAGTCCCTGCTTCGCTATGAACTCCCGTATGATAAATCGGTTTCGGAAGTCCCTGCTTCGCTATGAACTCCCGTATTATAAATCGGTTTCGGAAGTCCCTGCTCTCAATCAAACTTTCTCAGCTACGATAATAATCCCATTCCCAATGGAGTTTTCCGTAATCAAATCCTTTTTCATCAGAAGGTAGTTAACCGGATAAAGCATTGTCATCCACATTCCCGCTGCAATCATGCCAAAAACACCCTTTCCCGCCAATTGCATCGGTATCTTCATTCCCAACTTCCAGGCAATTTTACCGTATCTGCCATAGCTGTAAGCGGACTCAATAATTTTGAATCCACTGTCGGTCAATTTATCCTCCAACTCCTTTTTATCATATCCGGGACGAACATGTTCTTCGGTAAACTTAGCAGCCTCATCAAAATTACTGGGAGTGGAGACAATAAAGATACCGTCTTTCTTCAGGGAGGAATGGATATTCTTCATCACACTGACATCGTCTTCAATATGCTCAAGTATATCGATGGCTATGGCAAGATGGTACTGCTCCTTAGGAACAAAGTTCTGCAAATCAGCCTGTTTAACTGTGATTATACCTTCAAGATTATCTTCGGCATAGCTTTTAAAGGAATCCATATAATCTTCCTTCAAATCGACAGTGAGAACCCTGGAATGGGGATATTTTTTCAAAATATGGTATGAATACTGGCAGAATCCGGCTCCTGCATCATAAAAAGCCATTGGCTTGCCCGGTGTGAAGTAAGTTCCAATCTTTTGTTTAACATACATCTGTCTAAGGAGAATCAGGTCGAGAAAAGTGTAGAAACATACTCTCAAAGTGGGGAAGAGGTCAATGTATTTAGCAAATTTATCTTTCACGGTATCGTATTTCATCAATTCCTCCAAAAACTGTATATTGTCAAATAAAGATTGACTTCATAATTGTAAATATATTTTATGAAAATCAGAAAACACGAAAGGGAACAAATGAAGCGTATAGACCTTCACATACATACGAACGAATCGGATGGCTGCCATACACCTTTTGAGATAATCAAGATGGCTAAGGCTGCTCAATTAGACATAATCTGTATTGCAGATCACGATACGGTCGAGGGCTATTTAAAAGCACGACAGTTAGCCTTGGATTATGGGCTTGACCTGCTTATCGGTTCTGAGCTTTCATGCAGATATAAAAACTATGATGTTCATATTCTGGCTTATGAGTTTGATTATGAATATCATGAGATAAAAGCTGCAATGGACTTCCTCTTTCACGGAAGAGTTGCCAGAGCTAAGCAGATACTCATTGAGCTAAAGAAACTCGGTATTCATATCGATTATGATGCTGTAATTGATTTAGCCGGTCAAAAGGGGCTTATCGGGCGTCCTCATATTGGAAGAGCTGTCGTCAATGCCGGTTACTGTTGCAATCTGCAGGATGTCTTTGACCGATTTATCGGGGAGGGTAAACCTGCCTTTATTCCCAAACCGGAGCTTACACCCAAAGAGATGATAGATATCATCCACAATGCCGGTGGCTACGCTGTGCTTGCTCACCCGGGAAAATTGAAGAACCAGAAACTCATTCCTGAAATTATCAAGGATGGGATCGACGGTCTGGAGGTTTTCTATCCTGCCCATAATCTCGGGCAGACTGATAACTATCTCCACTACTGTCAGAATCATAACATTATCCCCACCTGCGGTTCCGACTATCATGGTAAAGATATCAGCAATATTGAACTCGGTAACTTCACCGGACCGGAGATGGTTTACAGTTATGTAAAGAATATGAAAAGACAACCTCGAGGTATAAATGCAGAATCCCCAAGACCTGACCATGAGTCTGCCCCAGAAGATACGATTTAATCCTTTCGTCCGTTATTTCACTATGTTCATGGCACTTCTCGCCATTGCTTATTCCATTTTCGTTATGGTCGATAGAATTACCGCAGACAGTAAGGCGATTTACAAGGCTATACCAATAATCATTATCTTCCTTGCTCTTGATTCCATCTTCAGGAACTGCTTTAATCTAAATTCGGTTTATCTTACAGAGGACTTTATTGAGTTCGGCTTTATCCTTAAGAAAAACAGACGGATAAAGTGGGAAAGCATCAGTAAAGTCGAGATTACAATAGCCAAAAGAAGACTGATTCGTTATACCTACACGGATGAAGCAGGCTTACTAAAGATTCTAACCATGACTCTCAGTTTCCCGCACATGCTGGCAATCCTGAATGTAGTAGGGAACAAGGCAGTGAATGCAGAATTCGACGACTTCCTGAAAAGCGTATTGTTGACTAAATAAAAACTTATATTTGAAAAAAGAGGCACTGCGAAGTACCTCTTTTTTTTATTATGAAATCTCCAAATCAATAATACTCGACTAACTCATCGAAAATTCTTCTTTCACCTAAATGCACCCAATAATATAATATCAATCCTATCCCTGGTGTAAAGTTCATTTCATAAGTAGAATCTTCATCTTCATAATTGATCATCCTGTATGCAACAGTGGGAAAATTTCCTGCAGTAACATCTATGTCCGTATTTAAACTTATGCATTCCATGTTAAGATTACTGAATATCCCTCCCATATTCCATGTTTCTCCCACTTCAATGGGATACTTCGCTAAAAGATACGGTTCATAAACAAGATCTTTATTTTTCTTCTTTAAAAGTAATTCCCGTGGAGTGTCTTTGGTAGCCTTTCTACCGAAAATATCATAGTCTCCTCTATCATAAGATACTAAGCAATATACTACTCCCTCTTCGGTATATTTAGCAATCAGAGGGTTATAATTTTCGCCTTCCTCAACATCATTATTGTTAGAGGCCCACCATACAGTATACCAACCACCCAAGCCATCCGGTCCGGGATCATCGGTAGGAATGTATTTCAATGTATCCAGACTGACTGAAAATACATTGTAAACCCAACTTCTACCTTCTACTATCCGCACTATCATTTTCGACTGACTAACTTGGAACTGTGGGGGTGATTGTCCGCAACTTAGCAGAAATAATAATAAAAGACTTCCAATTAGAATAAAACCGACTCTCTTCATAAATGCTCCTTTATTTTGTGATAAAAGTATATTCTCTCTTTACTATCGGTTCAATGTGATAATCTACAAGCTCATAATCTATAATGAGCTCATCCTGCTCATTATTGCGATAGTTAGACAAAATGCAACCGACCCCCGGAGCATAATAATAAAATCTTTGAGCCTCGGGGTAAGGGTTTTCAGCACCATGATATTCCCATGACATTTCATAAACAACACAATCAAAGCTACCGGCAGGTGTATCTACATTGACGGCTTTATTGATACAGGTTAGATAAAAATCTACATAGGCATCGGAAGGTCCGAAATTTTCTTCATCTGTAATCATTATATTTCCGAACAACAGCCATTTTTCTCCTCTTCTGATAGGATACTTTGCCAAGAGATAGGTAATTGACTTACTTTGAAGAATGCTTTTAGCAAAAGATGAGCTATTGAAATCTCTTCTACCTAATATATCGATTGGAGCTTTGGTCCCATTCTCAATGTAATAAACTAAACCTTCATTAGTGTATTTTGCGAAGTAGTCTGAACTACTACTATTATTCCAGCAAACATAATACCAGCCATCACCTCTGGGTATGTAACGAAGTGTATCTACTCTAGATAAATAACTGTTCCATACTGCCCAATAATTGCCCTCATGAACAGGTACAATCATTTGAGTTGGGTTATAAACTTCCAAGGGGGGTGATTGTCCGCAACTAAGCAGAAATAATAATAAAAAACTCCCAATTAGAATAAAACCGACTCTCTTCATAAATGCTCCTTTGTTTATACTAAATCTCTATATCACAGTTATAATTAATCAAGTCGTATTCCACGATGGAATCGTCAGTAGTATAATCAATTAAGAGTATTTTAACCAAGCCGATTCCCTTTGCATAGTAGTAGTAACGGGTGAACTCAGAACCGGTTATGCTTTCGGTTCCAATGCTGTATTCATAGGTTTCTTGATAAACAATGCATTCGAATGTTCCGGCAGGTGTAACGACTGTCTGATGCAGATTTATACACTCCATCACATCATTAATCGTGTAGGTTATGCCGTCTGAATCGGTAATTTCATCCGACATCATAGTCCATTTATCACCATAAGACACGGGATATTTGGCAATAAGGTAGGTCTGGAACTTATTGTTATCCCAACTTCCCTTGCCTCCGTGAGAACCTAAAAAACCAAACTTTGAGCTTGTCTGCATACCTAAGAGACTATATGGCTTTTCTTTGGTCGTATCCCAGGCATAAACAAGACCATCTTCGGTCTGTTTGGCAAGCAGCATATCAATGTCGTTATTATTAGTCCAGGAAACTTTATACCAATTATTCTCATCATCAGGTCCGGGAGTGTTCGTCCAAATATAACTAAGAATATCCGTACCCTCAAAACACTCGCTTTGTACATGCCAGAAGCAAGCTTCATTAATCGGAACAAGCATCTCCATCTGTTTTTCGGGTGTATTGGTAATTTTATCTCCACAACCGCTTAAAGCAAGCATTATCAGGACAATTATCTGTACCGGAATGGATCTTTTCCTCATCAGTCCTCCCATAGTTTTCACATGGGGTCAATATTGTGATATATGTAAAAACATTGCAAGCATATTTTTTCTCTATTAATAATAACAGCGTTATTAAGCGTGTTGAACAGTAACTTTTCAGCATTGCGTCTTATCTTCAGCGGGACTTCCTGCAATGCAGAAGTTCCGTGTTTCTTCTCTTTTCTCTTTTCTATAGGAAGTCCGCTCTCGCTTCGCTCTTGCAAACTCCCTTACCATCAATTTTTGTTCAAATACAAACCACAGGTTTGCGTACCGCAAGCATCCTGCTTGCGTCTTTTTCAGCGGGACTTCCTGCAATGCAGGGAGTTCCGTGTTTCTTCTCTTTTCCTCTTTTCAATAGGAAGTCCGCTCTCGCTTCGCTCTTGCAAACTCCCTTGCCTATCATTTTTTGTTCAAATACAAACCGTAGGTTCGCGTACCGCAAGCATCCTGTTTGCGTCTTAATCGATTTACAACCGTTTCAAAGGTCTAATGACCATTTGAAAGGTCTCAGTTAATTCATAATTTTCCCATTTTACTTTCTCTTACTCACAAAACCCCTATCTTTTTTTACGCTAAAACGAAATGAAAATCCCAAAACATTACTCAACCTCTCCCTTAATGCCCTCGGACTTCCCTCGAACAATACCTGAGATTTTTTTGATAATCTCATGATCATTACTTCCTCCTTACTTGACTTGAGCATCAAGAGAGCATCAAGAGACCATCAAGTGAGTATCAAGAGACCATCAGGAATTGTCTTAGTGACAAGAGGAAGAGATATGGATGCAGTTAACTAATGAAAGATTAAAAGATTTGACACAGCGACCAGCGGTCACTTCATTGCGTCGAAATAAGCACGATGAGCCGAATTGGCCTGTCGGGGCGGAACTTCATACGGAGACTGACATTTAACTTCCCTGGAGAAG
>JAFGVF010000224.1 GCA_016938155.1 Candidatus Cloacimonadota bacterium | reverse complement strand
GTTTTTTCAAAAGGATACAGATTTACGACCACAATATCAATCATTGCAATCTCATGCTTTTCGGCTTCTGCAAGATGAGCAGGAATACTGCGGTTTGCGAGGATACCTCCATGAATATATGGATTGAGAGTCTTAACTCTGCCATCCATTATCTCAGGAAAACCTGTAATGTCGGAAACCTGCTTTACGGGAACGCTGTTTTCTGAGAGCAATTTGAATGTTCCGCCTGTAGAAATGATTTCAAATCCAAGTTCATGAAGCTTACTTGCAAACGGAACAATCCCCTCTTTATCTGAAACACTAATCAGAGCTCTTTTTGTCATTTTCATCGTCTTTCATCATTTCCTTTATCAGTTTTATTAATTCTTTCTTTCTGTAATGCTTCTTCAAAGTAGAAAAAGTATCCTTCTTCACAGGGAGTTTAACCTCAATCGAGGCAATTTCAAATTCATCACAGTTATTGGAGTTTGGTATCTTCTCCATTATGGAGATTAGAACAATTCCACTTAGGATGATGAACCAGTTGATATATACCCACAGCAGAAAAACCGGTATGGATGCCAGAACTCCATACGAAACCTCAATATTTGTCAGATTGCTGATATACCAGTCAAAGCCCATCTTTACAGTAAACCAGACAAAGGCAGTAACAAGAGAAGATTTGATGATTGATTTCAGCCTTATGTTTCCGGTTGGAACAAAGAAATAGAGAAATCCTATCAGCAGGAATTCAATTAGAATAGGATAGAAATAGGTTGAAATCTGCCTTATGAATTGGCTTTCCGTGAAATTGCTCCAAAAAGGGGCTGAGATTGCAGTAAAAAGAATCAGGATGATTAAGAAGCCAAAGAAAATAGTCCCGAAAAACTTCAGGAGATTGAATATAAAGTCGGAACTCTTTTCCTCTTTTATTTTGAGTATTCTATCGAATACCGTGTTGATACCATTGAATAATGAATATGATGTTATAATGAAAAGAATGAAGTTGAAGAAGCTGAACGAAGTTGTTTTATCAAGCAGTTGATTGATAAACTCTGCTATTGTTTCCGCAGATTGGGGTAGAAAGAAGTTTTTCAGAAACTTATCAAGAACTTCATTGAAATTAAAAAAAGGTAAATCGGGCAACATAATCACAATAAACATGATAAAGGGCACAAACCCTAAAAATGTGATATAGCTCAAAGCAGATGCTTCCGAGAAAATCTTATCCTCAATAATCCTTTGCCAGAAGAGCTTGAAGAATTCAACAGTCTGTCTCAGGCAATACCGTCTAAATGTTCTATCGAAAAGGAAAAACTTGCAATCTACAAAGAAATTCCTGTTTTCTTTATTCATATCTTAGTGCCTCTACCGGATCAAGATTACTGGCTCTGATAGCTGGAAATATCCCAAAAATAAGACCTATTCCCACTGAAACAAGTATAGCGGTTAAAACCATTCCCTCAGAAGCCACAGCCTTCATCTGCAGGAAGTTTCCTACCAGATCGAGAATGGATAATCCACCGATTACGCCCAGAACTCCTCCGATTGTTGTGATGATAACAGTTTGAATCAGAAACTGCATAAAGATGTCGAACCGTCTCGCTCCGACCGATAATCTAACCCCGATTTCTCTTGTTCTCTCCTGTATAGTTGCCAGCATGATGTTCATAATCACGATTCCCCCTACCAGTAGTGAGATAGCCGCAACAAGGAAGAAAATCATAGTCATCATTTTCATGTTATCATCCGTTTGATTAGATTCCTCATAAGCAGAAGTGACTTTCATTAACGGCTTCCCATGCGTGAAGTTGAGTATTATGTTCTCAATTTTTTTCTTCAGTTCTATGGAAGCCTCTGGGGATGATGCTGTGATACCCAATGACCATATTCTGTCATCTGATTTTAATTTTATCAGCATTGTTGATAAGGGGACGAAACTATTCCAGTTCTTCCAATCCATGGCATTATCGCTTTGCCCCTCACCTGCCCAACGGTTTTTCATATACCGGTGTTTCATCACTCCCACAACCAGAAATTTCTTGCCGTTAATATTGACTAACTCTCCGATTGCTTCACTATTGCCAAACAGAGCTTTCTTCACATTTGTACCCAAAACAATTACATTGCTCTTCTGATTTATATCGGTGTCGGTGATGAATCTCCCTTCCTGAACCGTCCAGTTTTCAGCAATCTGATAATCAGGATAAACACCCCATATTCCTCTCTGCTCTTTCTTAGAGCCGTATTGAAGAATAGTCCAGATATTCGTTTCCGGATTAATTGCTTTTGCTTCAGGGCATACTTCCCGTATGTAGTTCACCTGAGATAATTTCAGGCTTTTATCAATTTTTCTGTCCTCATAATCCCAATTGGAATAGACATTAATCTTACTCAAGCCACCGGATTCCATCATCCATTCCATGGACATCTCTTTCACCCCGTTTACAAGAGCTAAAACAACTATGATTGACATTATACCAAGAATTATTCCAAAGATTGTTATCAGACTGCGCACTTTCCTTGACCAGAAATCAGCCAAACTGACAATTATAGATTGACTAAGTGAGAGAGCCATCTTCGATGTATCCGTCTTTGATGGTGATGATCCTGTCAGCTTTCTTGGCAACATGTGAATCATGTGTTACCATAACAACTGTGTGTCCTTGAGAATGAAGGGTGTGGAATATCTCCAGAATGTCTCCCCCTGATTGACTGTCAAGATTACCTGTCGGTTCATCAGCAAGTATAATTGCAGGATTATTCACAATTGCTCTCGCTATTGCAACTCTCTGCCTTTGACCGCCGGAAAGCTCTGATGGTTTATGCTTTATTCTGTC
>JAFGVF010000223.1 GCA_016938155.1 Candidatus Cloacimonadota bacterium | reverse complement strand
CAGATTAACCAAAGTTATGTTGGTTGGCTTACAAGGATCCGGTAAAACAACTGCCTGTGCCAAACTAGCTAACTTCTATCGAAAAAAGAAAGTTCGACCCATGATGGTTGCCTGTGATATCTATCGACCGGCGGCTGTTCATCAACTTCAGGTTCTTGGTAAACAATTGGATATTCCGGTTATTTATGATGACAGTAATGAAGTTACCCGGATTGCAGATAAAGCACTAAAAGAAGCTACACGCGAGATGACTAATCTACTCATTTTTGATACTGCGGGTCGTCTCCATGTTGATGAAGCAATGATGGATGAGATATACAAGCTAAAGCAGCAGATTAAACCGGATTACATTCTTTTTGTTGCTGATTCCATGACGGGACAGGATGCTGTAACTGTTGCCAAACAGTTCAATGACAAAATGGACTTCAGTGGTGTCATACTCACAAAGCTGGACGGTGATGCCCGTGGTGGAGCTGCACTTTCTATTAAGGCTGTTACCGGTAAACCTGTCATATTCGTCGGAATGGGAGAGAAGGTCAGTGATTTAGAGCTTTTCCATGCAGATAGAATGGCATCTCGAATTCTTGGAATGGGTGATGTTCTCAGTCTGATTGAGAAAGCAGAAGAAGCTTTTGATGAAGCTGAAGCAGAGAAACTTGCCAAGAAGATGAAAAAGAACGAGTTTGACTTGAATGACTTTCTAAATCAATTGCAACATATAAAGAAGCTTGGTCCGCTGGATTCCATTCTGAAAATGATTCCTGGCGTTAATGCTAAGGCTATGCAAGGTGCAAAAATCGATGAAAAACAACTCGCTCATATTGAGGCAATCATTAAGTCTATGACCACCAGAGAAAGGGAGAAACCCCAGATTCTTAACGGGAGCAGACGCAAGCGAATTGCAATTGGAAGTGGAAGGTCTGTTCAAGAAGTTAATAAGCTTTTACGCAACTTCGAGGATATGAAAAAGATGATGAAGAAGATGAACAATCCGAAGTTTGCAAAGCAATTTCAAAACTTACAAATGTAAGTTTTCATAGTAAGATTTTTCCCCTGGTGAGTTCATTGCATGTTTAACTTTATCCATTGCTAAAGACAACCAGAATTTGAAGATAAAAAAAGAAGGCAGCACAAATAAATGCTGCCTTTATAAATCCTTAAATCAATTATTTCAGTAGAACTGCTTTTCGGACTTCCGTTGTTTTTCCCGAAATCATGTGAATAAAGTAGATACCCGAGGATACGGAGTTATCATTTTCATCCAAGCCATTCCATTCGGTGTAGTGCTGACCAGGAATCATGATTTCATCAACCAACTTACGGATAAGCCTGCCTTTAACATCATAAACCTTTAACGATACATTTGCCTTTTCGCCAAGAGTGAATAGAATTGTTGTAGTAGGATTAAAAGGATTAGGGAACAAGCTGTTTAATTCTGTTCTCGTAACTGGTTGTTCCTCTTCCTCAGTTGCAGTGAAGTCATACAGATAATCAAGGACAGTTTCTTCATCTGCAATTACTATGACATCGTTCACAGTAAATTCTGTGTGAATTCCCGGGCGGAAAGAGATATTCCATGTTCCCTGAACCAGTGGTAACAAATAACTTCCATGACTGTCAGTAGTTGTTGAAGCATCACCTGCTGAGACTGTTACACCTGCAAGAGGTTCATTGTTGCCTGCTAACCTCACCACACCGGAAACAAAACCATAATCCGGTTTGGTTGTGTCATAGAGATTCTTTAATTCAAACTGATTGAGAGCACGATTCCAAACGCTGATGTGTTTCATACCACCTGTAAAGAACATTGTATCATTAGCTTGCCCAATAAATACAGGTACACCGGCATTGCTGAAAGGTGTTTTATTATTACCTTGTGCGATGAGTTTACCATTAAGATAGATGCTTTGTGTTAGGGATTCCAGGTCGTAGCAATAAGTTATTTGATACCAGATACGAGGAATTAAGGCACAGCCAATATTGGTATCATTGCCGTAGAATCTCATCCCGAGGCGTCCGGTTCTTGCTGTCAAATGTAATCCACCGTTTGTGGCACCTGAGAAGGTTGTACCGAAAACGGCTGTATCATTGGTATCGTTTAACTCAAGTTTTATCCAGGCTGAAGCTGTGAAGCTTGATTGATGAAATCCGAGAATATCTGTTGGAAGAAGCTCCAGGTAATCACCTACACCATCGAAATGCAGATAATTGCTGTATGCCGAATCACTGAGAAATTCAAGGTCACCGTTGATGGAAGCAGGTGTATTTCCGTGGATCTCTGAATAATCACCATCAAGAGGGAGGGAAAGTGTATTCAGATACCGAAGAGATGTACCGTCTATGAAGCCTGTTTCTGCCCTTTCGGAAGTACCAATGTCGAATACAGCTTCGACGCCTGCCATATAGAGCTGTCCGGGTGTTAAACCTGTAAATGTATAGCTTGTGTCTTGAATAGTAGCAATAAGAGCATTATCAAGATATACTTTATATTCGATAAAGTCTCGCATATCCAGTCCAACTCGACTCCACGCAAATGAGTAATCCTGAACAAATAGACCCCAAGGTCTCTCTGCATACTCATTTAGTGTAATATTCATGGTTTCAGTTTGCTCAGATACCACCGAAACGATATCGGTATATTCTTCATAACCGATAGCATGGCATGTGATTGTATAATCACCAGGTAAAAGAGTAAGAGTGTAACTACCTGAAACATCCGTAACAGCCCCCCTGCTTCCAATAGAAATACGGGCATCTGCAATAGGATTGGAATCTGCATCGGAAACAATACCCGTCACAAAACCAAGTGGAATCTGCTCATTAAGATAGACCTGCTCAATTTCTGCAGGAGCAAGTGCTCTGGTCCAGATTGTACATTCATCAATAAGACCATCAAACATCCCATTCATGCTACCACCATCCAGGTGTCTGCCAATAATAAGCACTGACTCATCAGCAACCAACTCACCGTTGAAGGCAGCTTCTGCAAGAAGCACTCCATTAACATAGGTACGGGCAATTGAGCCGTCATTTGTTAGAACTACCTGATTCCACTCCCCCCAGGTGATAGCCCCGTCAGGTGTATTATGAGCACCATTATTGGTATTACCTTCGGTATGGAAACGATGATGCACATAGCCATTTGGATGCAACCATAAGTGATAGTTTCGTCCGGGTTTGCCGATAACCCCAGTCCAATCAACAGGCCTGACTCTTGGTTTAATCCAGACTTTTACCGTATAATGCAGGGCAGCTTCGTTTAAGGAAGGAGATATGGCAGTTTCCAAATAGTCACTGATACCGTCCAAAACAACAGCTTGTCCGCTAACTGCATCGTTGGTAAAGGCGATATCGTTGTAAGCAGTCAGATTGTTACCACTTCCGGATTGATCATTATAATCCCCATCAAAATTGTATTGTGCCACAATTCCGAAAGCCATAGATTCACCATCCTGGAAACTTATCTCTGCAATCCCGGATTCGCCAGTTGTATAAACGGCAGAAACCCCGGCTGTATAGATTGTACCTGAGTTTAATCCTGTAAATGTGTATGATGTCTCAGTTGTCTGGATGAGCATTACTCCGTTGAGAAAGACCTTGTACCCTGTTAGGTTACGGGTTTCACCAAAAGGATTACTCCAAAGTAGTGTGGAGTTTGTTACATAAGGATTGGCAGGATTGGCAAGCAACTCTGTAATTTCAATGTTTTCAACAACATCGCCACCGATTGCTAATTCGTCTGTGTAAGGTGTAAATCCATGTAGTGACGCTGTGAGAGTGTAATCACCAAGCCAGACATCCTGAATAGTAAGACTACTACCTTCAACGACACCGGTATAACGGTGATATTGATTTCCATCCAGATTCCGAAGAGTAATCTCAGTCCCTTGTGGTGAAGTTCCGGTATTTGTAGTAAGATTGAAGGTTACATTTGCCGTCATGTCATGAGCAAGAGAATTGGAATAGGCAAGGTTAGTATCTCCTGCCGTATAGACAGCTTCTACAATCCATCTGTATATCCCGCTTTGGCAATCAGACCATTCAGTATCTATACAGCTGCTTCCACTATTTATGGAGTTAACAAGTTCCCAATTATCAGAATTCACATTATTTTCGTCATCAGTTAAACCACGATAGACATTATAACATACGAGTAACCTGTTTTCATTGGAGGTATTGTTCCAGCTAATATGGACATTTTCTCCCTCTTCCCACGCAATAACCCGACTTGCCGGATTGTCATTTTCCAAAAGTGTGAACTCGATATCCTGATTTCCACCTGCACTGATATATACACCCTGAACACTTGTGGGAAGATAATTCGGTTGACTATCTGAGGGATAGCAGTAGATATCATAGGTCCCTTGTGGTACAGGAAGAGATGCTGTTGAGTTTTGTAGTGTATAGCTTAGATTATTCGGCATTAAAACAATACTTGTACCTGAGACTGCAAGCCCATATATATCCACAACATTAACATTGAGTGTTCCGGTTTGATAGGCAGTATCTGTGGTATAGATAGTGAAACTACCTTCGACTCTTTTAGGATTACTCACATTGTGTCCATTCATCAGAAAGGCGTACCAGTAGTCGCTTGTATTGGTTAAAAACTCTACATTGCCTTCCTCTGCGTCGGTGAACACATTAAAAGCTGAGAAGGGAAATCCTGAAGTAGCCATGGCATAGTTTCCACTGTCTGTCATATAAAAGTCAACACTTCCGGGAGCTGTTGGCTCGCAGTTCTTACCGCCTGAAGCGTCATCAAATACGGAATTACCAACTACAAGAGATTCTTCAGATGAGAAGTCTGCAACTATTTTATAAAGACTGCCTGTACCATCCGGTACAGGGATTTCTGTAACATTAGGGATATTCATGCTTTGTGTGGACTGAAAAGTAAAATCGTACACGGCATTATTGGCGGCATTTTCGACTAAAAGGTCATAACCTGAGGATGGCATGTTCTGAACAACACTGTTTACTCTGGCATAATACTTGCGGTCTTCTCCGACAATGAAGGTACAAAGCCCGTTATCGTCCGTTACGCCTACATTATCAAAATAAGGTTCTCCGTCCAAATCAACTCTAAGGTAAACCATCGCACCGTCGATTGGTCTGTTCTGGGCATCGATTGCCCAGATATTGAGAGTTGCATGTCCATCAGAATATCTGTCTGAAACAGGAATGAATTTGCCATCAGAGCGTTGTTCAAATATAGAACCGTAATGTCTGCCCCAGCCGTTTTCATAGAGGAGAGGATTGTCTATATCTCCGCCATCCCAGTGAATCCAGCGTTCATCCCAGAATTCATCCCAAACATGGTCGCCTGAGATGCAGTTGATTCCTTTGGTCGGGATTAGAGCTATCCTTCCACAAGCTCCTCTCAAATCCTGATGTTCCCCGCATCTGCCGATATGTTTATCATAGATACGAATGGGCTGGTGCGGTCTCTCTGCATCAGAAGTGAAAACCATACTTGCCGAAACCCAGCTGTTAATCTGCTTAATGGCGTTCTCGGCATAAACAGGTGAACCATACACATAGATACAATTCAAAAGCATATCTCTCAGTTTCGGATAGCCTTCATCATTGTGATAATAGAGATATTCTCTCCAGAAACGACCAACAGGCGGAGCAGCAAAGTTGTTTGCATGGCTGCTATTGGATTCAGAATGTTCAGGGTCAATATAGTTTGGAATTTCATCAGTAAATTTAGGATGTACAACATACATATAATAAGTCTCACGGTCAACCTCTACCCATCTGGCAATCCCGAACTCATCCATCTTGTGGTAGCTGGTAGTGGAATACCAATCTCCACTTGCTTCTGAGCCATGTTCGACAATGTTTACGAAGGGAAATTCGTCTGCATAGGCATATATTAACTCAGCATTTTCAACCATGATCTGGGGATAAATGTCCACTCGTGTCAGGTATGCTGGAGAGGAATGGGCAATGGAATAGCATATCTCGTCAATATAAGGAGACACAGCGTCCAAAATGACATTTGCCCAAACGGTCTGGCGGATGGAGCTTAGCTGAGAAAGGGTATAACGCAACTGTGGTTGAAGCCATAAGGGGGCTCTATTTATTGCTGCTTCTGTTGTCGTATTTACGGTGCTTTGATTTGATACGCGATTAAACTGGAAGTTCCAGGGATTGTATTCAACTCCCAGGTATTTACCTGCCTCCAGATATTCATCAAAGTCAATTCTGCTCACTTCCTGCCATCTTTCTAAATCAGCATTAGATACTCCCGAAGGTGTGATATTCAATACAGGTCTGCCGACAGATGCTCTCCCACCACTCCAGAAACCCTGACCATCATCAGGAACAGAAGTGGTTATTCCATGGGGATCAGCGAATACAAGAGAGACGATGAGCATCAGTAATACGAGTGTCAAAGTCCTTTTCATTTTAAACTCCTATCTATTGTTTCTTATTTGATTTATCTGTGCAAGGAACATCGCTGTCAGCATCAGGAGAAATCCGACAGCACTTCTAAATGATACGGTTTCTGTTAACAGAAGTACACCACCCAGGACTGCGAAGAGACTTTCCATACTCAAAAGTATGGCTGCATGTCCCGGAAGAGCATTCTTTTGTGCAACTATCTGCAGGGTATAAGCTATCCCTACGGAGAGTAATCCACCATACAGGATAGGATATCCTGCCTGGATGATTCCTGTAAAGCTATTTGTTTCCAGAAATATTGAAAAGAAAAAACTCAGAAACGAACAGACAAGAAACTGAATTACGGCTAATCTTATTGCTCCTGTTTTTCTGCCTGTTCTTCCCACCAATTGCACATGGATTGCCCAGATTAATGCCCCAATAAGAACTATAAAATCTCCCTTTAGTATCTCAAATTTGCCTTGTGAACTAATAGCATAGAGCCCTAAAGTTGCCAAAATGCTGCTTATCCAGATCAAAATACCGGCTTTTTGTTTCAAAAACAATCCAATAATCGGGACAAACACGACATATAATCCGGTTATAAATCCGGCGTTCCCGGCAGTAGTAAATTTAATACCTATTTGCTGCAAAGATGCAGCTGTAAACAAAGCAACTCCGGTAACAAGACTGAATATCAACTCTCGGGATGGAAGCTTTTCAGGAGAGTTCTTCTTAAGAAATGGTAGAAGCACCGTTGCTCCAAGGGCAAACCGGATACCGTTAAACATAAAAGGTTCACAACTCTCCATTCCTTTCTTCTGAGCAACAAAGGCAAACCCCCAGATAAGTGCGGTTGTGAGTAGTAGGATATCCGATTTTAAGGCTTGAAGTCTGTTTCCGTTCATTCCATCCTCATACAATTTTCAGTATTTTTATTTACTGGGATTTTAATGTCAATGAGAATCACTGCAATGATGATTTCAACCTTTCAAAAACCAAAGTAATAAGTAAAGGAGGTACTGCTTTAGCTGTACTCTTATATTTAACGAGATTGCCGGCAATTGCGATAATACTTCTTCGGTCGGAACACGGTTTACCCATGTTTTTATTCCCACGGTTCCAACTATCAGTCTTTCCATCTTTTTGCAACCAGATTATCCCACAATGTGCGTATACTGACATAACACCACGGGTGTCACCACGAGTGTCTGTTCAGCATTTCTTCCCCCTTCCTGTTCCTTTACAATACTCGGGAAAAAACCGGGAAAAACTTATGAACAAAATGTGAATAACTCGGAGCTTTGCCCGAGTGATTCCCGAGAGAGTCCCGTGTGATTCCCGAGTGATTCCCGTGGGTTGTAAGGGAGCAGTGAGGGTACAGAATGCAATGAAAACCAAGCTCGCACCAATACGAGCGAAGCGAATTCGGGGCAATGCGAAAAGAACACGAATACAAGGAAATGCAAAGAAGATTTGTCCACAGACCTCACAGAAAGCACAGACAAATGCAAGACATTATATACCTTTGAAATGGTTGAGTTTACGAGACCTTTCAAATGGTGATACCCGTAATGCACACAGCACCAAGCTCGCACCAATACGAGCAAAGCGAGTTCGGGGCAATGCGAATCCGATTGGGTACGCCGACATCCTGTCGGCATTTTTTCTGTCTGGAGGTGTTGCTTCAGCATCACTATTTTTTCCCCAAGTGTACAGCTATAGCAGTACCTCCCTGATACCCTTCTATCGAACTTCGATATACTAATCTAATTGTCCGAGCATAGCTTTATGTATCGTCTTAAGTTTGACTCTAAGAAAGCAAAACACGGAACTCCCTGCTTCGCTATGAAGTCCGCTGAAATGCCAGCCCTTCATGGGCTGAATATAAATATCCATGTGGCGTAAGCCCATGGTAAGGAGACAAAAACCAACCCGCAACCCTATATGGGTTGAATATTTCATTGTATTTTATTTTAGTAAGAATCCAGAGAATTTAGAATATTGGATGATGAATATATAATTTCTTACTGTATTAAATACAATCAATAATAGTATGAGATGAAATACTATAAAGAGTGATGAAAATAATTGGAAAAAGTTATTGACAAAAATTCTATATAAGTCAAAAATCTAATCGGTATTATTAAGATAGACTTATGTAATCAGAACATATACTGTGCGTACTAATTAATGATGTTCTAATTACATAATTCAGGTAAAAAATAAGTATTAGTTAGAATTCAATGTCTATGTAGGTAATACTGCAAAGTTACAAGAACAATTCTTCAGAATTGAATAATTAACTCGGAGGAAATATGAAAAGCACAAAAGCTCTTCTATTAGTACTAACTATGCTGTTATTCTTAGGAATAATGCATGCCCAACCTTATTATGTCTCAACAGCAGGGCACAACGATACGGGTGATGGAACATCAGGAAATCCGTTTCGAACAATTCAATTTGCGATTAATACTGCAATTGATGCTAATGAATCTTCAATAGAAATCTATCTTGGATATGGTGAATATGTCGAAAGCTTCGTAAATTATAATCCGGATATATAAAACAGTCCAAAGATTTATGACTTTTCACTAATAGGGATTGAAGAAAACTCATTAAAACCAACAATATCAAATGTATCTCAGGCACTAACAATATTTGATTTTGAATACGGGAGTGGTGATAATACATTGAGTATTTACGGAATCAATTTTGTGTGTT
>JAFGVF010000222.1 GCA_016938155.1 Candidatus Cloacimonadota bacterium | reverse complement strand
TCAATACAATGGTGTTGTCACAGTGGCGATTTCTGCTGCAGATTTAAACAATCCGGTCAACACAATGCCTACTGAGGAATACTCCTTTACTTGCATTCCTGATTTAGATGCTCCTTATATTTCAGCTTCAAATCCTGCTGATGAAAACCTGAATGTCCCGCGTGAAACAGATATTACATTCTCACTCGCAGATGATTTAACCGGAGTTGATATCACATCTCTTCAGCTTTTTGTTAACGATATAGATGTTTCTAATGAAGCTGTCTCAACTTTTGTAACTAATCATTATGAAGTGTTATATTCTCCAATCGAAGTATTCGAGATTGATAGCTGGGTTTATGTGCATATTATCTGTACTGACCTTGCCATAACACCGAATCAACTTGATACTACCTACCGATTTAAAATTATTCCCGATTTAGTACCTCCTTATCTGTTTAACCTTAGCCCCGAAGCTAACTCTATAGGAGCTACTCCTAGCGAACGAATCTCCTTTGAAGTCCATGATGAAGGACTTGGTGTTGATATTTCCACTCTAGCAGTTTATATTAATGCAAACTTGATTACTCCCGAAACAGAGCAACTGTCCGGCTCATTTAACTATCGGATTTGGTGGGATCATCCTGATTTTGATTATGGCGAAACTATTAATGTAGTTGTTTCTGTTTCCGACCTTTGTGAAATACCAAATGTTTTATCCAACTATACTTATAGTTACACGATTGCCGATGATGATCTGGTTGCACCATTTTTTTGTAGTTTTACCCCTGCTCCACAGAGCAGTGATAACCCTGTTGATACATCAATTTTTTTAGATATTCTTGATGCTGAAACAGGGATTAATCCCAATTCTATCCTCTTTAATGTTAATAATTCTCAGATTACAACCTTCGAGTTGGAGGAGATCACAACCCAGGATGCAACAGGATACAGATTGAAGTATATTCCAGAAGAGAATTTTAATTATCATCAGACAGTAAATGTACAAGTTTATGCAATGGATAATTCATCTAATCATAATTCTGCGAGTATGAATTATAATTTTACTACGATAAACGATTTGGAAGCTCCTTATTTAGTTTCTGCAAATCCCTATGATGGGGAAGCTGGCTACGCCTATTCAATTATTTTCCTTAAGTTCAGGGATGACCTATCAGGAATAAACCCCCAATCCTTTGATTTAAGTATTAACGAAATGCATGTTAATACATTTACTACCGATGAATTGTTTGATGGTTTTGAGGTTCGATATGTTACAGGAAATCTTTCAGGAGGTACAGAAATTTCAATTAGTTACTCCATTTCCGATAATGTAGGCAATGTACTCAATGATCATTACTCTTTCCAGATCATCGAAGACAATTTTGAACCATACTTTGCTCAAATCAATCCTCTACCGGGAATTGAGATACCTCTACATGGCTATCTTCAGCTTGCTGTTTTAGATAAAGGTACAGGAATTGAGCCTCAGTCGATTCACCTCAAAATAAACAATCGGTCTATCATGACCTTTAATCTGGATAGTATTCCTTATTCATCAAATCCCGATTCTCTTGGCTTCCTTCTTTCACATAATCTCGATGAAAATTACTATCCCGGACAACAATTACTGATTGAGGTTTCTGCATCAGATAAAACTAATCCCGATTACTTATCGGCAACTGCAAATTTTAATGTAACTGTAGCTAGAGAGTTGAACAAAGAAAAAATTATTATTGTACCTAATATCATTACACCCAATTACGATGGATATAATGATAAAGCAAGGATTATTATCCCTTCGGAAAGAGAAGCTGATGAGATTGAATGTACTATCTTTGAATATAACGGGAAAAAGGTAACTTCTCTGAGTATTGATAGCTTCATTTATACTGAGCCAGGAACGAATATCAATAAACAATATAAATCAGCCCTATGGAATGGTCGGAATGACAGAAATTATATTGTCCAGGCAGGTCTTTATATCTGTCAGGTAAAAATCAACGGCAGAGTTTATTTGAACTCGATTGCTTTAGCGAAATAAGAGGAGATTGAAATGAAAAAGAATATTATACTCATAACTTTCCTTCTTGCATTGTTCGCTACTCCATTATCTGGCTATAACTTCGATAAGTGCGGGATTCGCAACTTTAGCATGGGTAGTACCGGTATTGCACAATCTACAGATCTCTCTGCTTCCATCTACAATCCAGCTCTTTTAACTCAACTGAAAGATTTTGGAATTCTCACCGACACTCGATTCTATATTTATAATATGGATAACGATGATGTAAGCTATAACAGTTTCATTATTGGCTTTCCCATTGCCTCTATTTGTGTAACATCTGTTTCTGCTTCAACTTTTTACTCAAACCTCTACCAAGAATTGAGAATCGGTGTCCACTCAGGAACTTTCCTCTTTGGTGACAAGCTTAAGATAGGAGCTGGATTAAATCGATATTCTGTAGAATATGACTCAAATGAATTCTCTGCAAACGACCCTTTCTTTTTAAATAACGGGAATGCAAAAGAAGCTTACGATTTTGACCTCGGTGCAGCTTATTTAATCAATATGGATATGCAAATGGGTATTGTTGGACGAAACATTCTCCAATCCTCTCTGGCACTGGATACATCCAATGAAGATGCTGTTCCTCGTGAAGTGGGATTTGGTTTTACCTACCGTATCAAACCCCAATGGCTTCTCGTTTCAGATCTAAACTATAAGATGTATCGAAATGATGTATTCGATGAATTTACCTACTCGTTTGGTACTGAATATAGATTATTTAACAACTTTGCTCTAAGAAGCGGTTTCAATAATACTGAGGTTACTTGCGGTTTCGGTTTGTTGCTTTTTGAAAGAGATTATTTACAAAGCTATCGTGACCCTTTAACTTCACACAAATTGATAAACACTAAGAATCTTGCTCTATCTATTGATTATGGTTTTAGTTATCCTATTTTCTCCGAAATAGAGATTCCGTACGGTAATCATTTCCTTGGTCTTGAGTTCAGATTCGGTAACTCCACAACTGATGAACAGACACTTGCTTCAAATATACCACCTCGTATAGAAACAAAGATTGTTAAAGAACCCTTTAAAGCAGAACCTGCATCTCTGCCAACAATCGTTGATACAATCTATATCGAAATTGAAAAGATTCTTCGTGATACAGTCTATGTGGTTGATACTGTCCGTGTTTTAACTGGTGTATCTATGGATGAATATCTTAGAAAAGCAAAAGAATTGGATTCGGTTAGATTAGAACTCAAGGATTATAAGGATCTTAATGAAGCTTTGATTCATATTACTAAAGCCACAAAGTTCTATTACTTGCAAGACCTCAATAATGCAGCAAAAGAATGCCTTATGGCGATCAAGCTTGCTCCGAATATGGCACTGGCTTACATCAAACTTGGTTCAATCTATTACAGGATGGGGGATACCGAAAAGGCTTATGCTAATTGGCGGATTGCGAAACGAATAGATCCTGATAATCCTGAGCTTAAGGATGTTTTTAAAGAGTAGTCACAAATCAGCCCATATTATCGTGTAAGTTCAGTTTGCTTTGTTAACAAAAGGTACTCTTTCGCTTGTCTTTTTCCTTATAAAAAAAAATTAGCATACCACAGTATTGCAGGGGATCCCCTTTCGGATAACTCTTGACTAACTTCCGCCTTTCCTTCGTTCCTCTTACGCCTTTGCCTAAGCGACCTCTATGAGGGGCGTAGGTGACTCCTATGAGACTCGTAAGAGAGGAACATGACACATATGTTCAACAGATATGAAAGTTATGGGAAGACACTCTGTACACACTTTTAAAGGAAAATTGAAAAAAACACTCTGCTTTGTTATAATGTTGAGACAAAAGCAAACTCATTGAAACAAAAAAGACTTACTCAAGATAATAAAAGTTGACTCCAAAATATGGATGATTACTTTTTAGTCATAACAACCTAGGACGAGGTGAAGAACTATGAAGAAGCTCATTTTAGCTTTAAGCTTAATTTTTATACTCTACTTGCTGAAAGCTGTACCGGCTCCTAACACATTGATTTCCTATACTCAACCTGATGGTTATTCGATTCAAATCAAACTGATTGGTGATGAATGGGTACACGCTGCAGAAACAATAGATGGATATACTCTTTTAGATCAAAACGGATGGAAAAAATATGCTATCCTCAACAGTACTGGCGACCTGGTAGTTTCAGGGATTGTCGGCAGAAACCCTGAGGACAGAGATGTTCAAGAGCAAAATTTTCTCATAAATGTATCTGCTCATCTTTGGTACAGTGATAGACAAATTTCCGAATTGAGAGAGCCGTACTCTTTACAAAGACTTGGGAGCTTCCCTCACTCGGGAAATGTTAATTTATTGGTTATTCCTGCTCAATTTACCGATATGAGCATGACTTATAATACCTCCACCTTCAATAATCTTATGAATACTCCCACGAATGCAGTCGGTTGCTTTAAAAGCTATTACGAAGAAAACTCATATAATACTTTTTCCATAACATCCACGATCTGTCCCACCGTTACCGTGAATGGAACCCATGCGGGATTTGGTACCGAAACACAATGGAGAAATTTTGCTGCTTCTGCTATACAGCAAGCTAACGCATTGATTGATCTTACGAATTTCGACAATAACAATAACCAGCAGATTGAAGGTGTTATTATCATTCACGCAGGACAAGGTCAGGAAACTTCAGGCAATTCAACCGATATCTGGTCTCATTGTGCTAATTTGAGTGCACCTATGAATGTCGACGGAATGTCAATCTCCTATTATGCAATTGTAGGAGAACTCGGGAGTTTTGGAATGCAGGCAGGAGTCGGCGTAGCAGCTCATGAATTCGGACATCTTCTCGGTATTCCTGATTTTTACAATACAAACACAGGTATGGATACAAATTGCGTTGGAGAGTGGGATTTAATGTCAACAGGGGCATGGAATAACATGTCGTGGGACCCTTCACATCATAATCCCTGGAGTAAGGCATTTCTTAATTGGATGGAGCTTACTGAACTTGAGATCCCAAACAATTATACCATTCAGAATTCTAACATCAACAATATTGCATACTATGTGCAAACCCCAAGACAAGGAGAGTACTTTCTCCTTGAAAACAGACAACAAACGGGATACAATAACTCTATCCCCGGGCATGGTTTGCTTATCTATCATGTTGACCACAATTATATAACAAGTCATCTAAGTACTAATGATGTGAACTGCTCAACACATAAAGGTCTGATGATCGAAGCTGCAAACGGAGACCTGGACACAGCCGGTGCACCCTTTCCGGAAGGGACAGCAAACAGCTTCACTGATGAAACAGACCCGGGGTCGATAACTTCGACAGATCAGCCTACAGAGCGTCCCATCGAGAATATTACGGAAACAGGTGGGAATATCTCGTTTATGTATTGGAACGGACCCGGATATAATCCGCTTATTCCTCCTTTATACTTAAATGGTTATGTAACAGATTCACTCTCTGTAAAGCTTGAATGGGAAATTCCTGATATGCTGGGTTATGATTATGAGGAGCTTTCTTACTCCAATCTCTTCTGTACTCACTATTTCGGACTTTCTGTTGACCCATTGGAGGTTGCAGTTAAATACAATGCAGGTGCATTAGACAATTATGATGGACTTCATCTTCACAGGGTTAGATTCTATGCTGGAGACCCGGAGGCTACTTATACCGTTAATGTTAAGTCAGGTGCTGATGGCGTGCAACTGATAACTTCGCAGATTGTTGAGACTATCAATTCTGACGGAATAGCTGATGTTCTTCTGGATAACCCCTATTTGTTCAATCCCGACGAAGAGCTATGGATAACAGTTGAGTGCAGTCCCGGAAGCAATAATCCTATCGGGAGTGACGGCTCAACCAACTATGAGGGTTTAGGTAATCTTGTTTGGTCAAATAATAGCTGGGTAGCTGCCAATACCCTTGTGGATTGGGATGGCGATTGGTGCATAGAAATAGTGCTTACTGATATTGGTTATACTCGTTCCTACATCCTTGATAGTTACAGAATCTATAAGAACAATGATCTGTTGGTCGAATTACAGGGATGGGAAACAACTTCTTATGAAGAGTTAAATGCCCCCGAAGGTGAGTTTGATTATACTATGACTGCTGTGTATGCCGAAGGAGAATCCGAACCTTCTTTTTCAGAACACATAATTGTTGACTATAACCTTGTACCGGCAATCTGGACAGATGGTTTTGAGGATTATGCAAACTTCATACAATCTATTTATCCTTGGAGAAGTATTGATTTAGACCAGACCAACAACTATCAGATCAATACCGATTTCCCCGGAAACGGTTCCGTGATTTCATTTATTACTTTTAATCCTTCCGCAACTATCCCACCTCTTGGTGGAAACTGGGGTGCTCATACCGGAGTAAGAGAACTTTGTGCCTTTGCGGCAAATCCTAATCAGGGAAGCAACAATAATGATTGGCTTATTTCACCTAACTATGATGTAGTGACAGAGAATTCCGTATTCAGCTTTTTTGCCAAAACAGTAGATGAGACTTATGGGATGGAAAGATTCAGAGTGTTAGTATCTACAGGTTCTTATAACCCTGCCGATTTTATCCAAATCTCTTCGGGTGAGTTTATCGAACCACCAACAACATGGACGGAGTATCAATTCTCACTGAACGATTATATCGGACAAAGAGTCAGAGTCGCTATTAACTGTGTATCAGATGGAACAGTTGCCTTAGCTATCGATGATTGCACTTTCGACCAAAGAATTGCCAATGATGAGAACACACAACCTGCTCTGAAAACAACTCTGAACGATAACTATCCAAACCCCTTCAATCCTGAAACAACCATCAGCTTTGATTTAGCCCATTCAACTCAAGTTGAACTTACTGTTTACAATCTTCTTGGACAGAAGGTCAACACTCTTGTGAATGAAGTGAGAGAATCTGGTAATCATAATGTGGTTTGGAACGGACTTAATGAGAAGGGGAAAAATGTCAGCTCAGGGGTTTATTTCTATAAATTGCAGGCAGGAACCTATACATATACTAAGAAGATGATACTTTTGAAATAAACAGGAGGTTTCAATATGGAGGGAAAGCATTGGTCTGTAGAGTATATGGCTGAACTCAATATTATACTTACAAAAGTAATAGGGGAAGTTGTGCTTCAGGATGTAAAGGAGGCTATTTTATATTCCTTTGAATTAGCTAAGAAACATGGTACTCTTAAATCGTTATGTGATTGCAGGGAGATGATTACTTTTAACATTGATACAACATTTGATAACTATATTCTGGCGAAATTCTATGACAATTTAGGCATAGACCGTACTTTAAAAGAGGCAATACTCGTAAATGCTGATGATACGAATATCAGGTCGAGTATGGCTTTCTTTGAAATTGTAGCTGCTAATCAAGGGTATAACATTAAAGTTTTTACCGATGAGCAGAAAGCTATGGAATGGTTGATTAATTCTGTCTAACTATAAAGTTGCCCTTACTTCATCCAGATTATGCTTTGCTTCTGGAACAAACCCGAAGAATTCGGTAAGCTTGTCGCAACCATAGTCGTCACAATAGGCACAGTTCTGTAAACCCTTGGATACAACGCATTCGCGTATTTCACACATACTGCAATACCCGAAACTGGCTCCCTCTTCCATGCAACCTGTGCAGTTGATGTCATCTTTCTTCAATTGTGTTGCATACATCTTTGACCATTTTACAGCAATATCTTCTCTTGCCGCATCATCATCAGTCATGGTTGCTTGAAAGGTCTCGCAACTACTACAGATCAAACCACATGCACTAATCTTCTTTTCCATAATAAGCTCCTATTCAGTTGATGCTCATATAAATGAATATTGTTCAATAGTGTCAATCAATTAATAAAATACTTCCACTTTTATAGATTCTCTGGTCACACCCTGCGATATGAGAATATCATACACTTCGTAGAGCATCTCCGTATTTCCGCAGATATAGAAGATATCTTTCGGGTTAATCGGATGCTCACGGAGATAGGCAGTCACTCTTCCGTAATAATCACCGGTATCTTCTCGGGATGTACAGATAGTATAGCGGGATTTATCATAATCCTCCCAGTCGAAGCAATCCTCCAGTTTACGAACTCCATGCAGGATTTGATAATCAAGCTTTGGGTTGCTCCTTACAAAGGAGTGGAAGGGTGCAATCCCCGCACCAGAGGCTATGAAGATATGCTTACCTTTGAAGTCGGGGGAGTTATCAATTTCAAAGTACCCGAGTGGTCCTTCTACATGTAGTTCTTCGCCAATCCCACAATTACGAAGCATCGGAGAGACATGACCTTCTGCAACTTCCGTTATCATGAACTCCAGATAATCATCCTCGAGAGAGGAGTAGATGGTATATTCTCTTGCTGTTTCTCCACATTTCTTTCCCAGAATGAAGTACTGACCCGGGATGAAGCTAAGACCATGTCGCTCAATTCTCAAGATATAACTCTTTTCCGAAAGACTACGGATGCCCAGCACATGGAAGGGAGTCTTAACGCTGATTGGTTCAGCTTCTGTGTATTCTTTATCATTCTTTATCAGATCATCCGTATTATAGCTTGTCGGACTCGGAATAGTACCGGCTTTGGTAAGGACAATTGCCTCATCTTTCTGCACTTTCGGCTTTCCGAGGGTTGGAGACAGCTTTCTGAAGGGGAAGCGATAAAGCAGAATGTACATAACATTCAGCATGTGCTTTGGAGTTAGCAATACATTATTCAACCATTGACTGGCAAGTGGACAGGCACAATTTCCGTCGGCAATGTATTTGATGACATCTTTAGCTTTTGGTGAAGCAAGCAGAGCTTGCATATCATAATCCCAGTCCCGGATATTACCCATGCTTTGTTCTCCACCGAGAATACAGCATGGCCAGACTTCGCCGTTATAATCCAGATGGATATTGGCAAGTCCACCGTAGCAGGGAGTAACCTGCCTCTTTTCTTTCAAAATCTGATTGGCAACTTCATAATAAGCAAGTCGTACCGATTCCGTCACTCTTGTATGGAGAGCTTTGCCCTTGATATTCTTTATAATCTGATTTGAGAATTCTCTAGTTAGCTGACGATACACCTGTGGAGAAGGAGTTATCGGATCACCGACATTGTGAAACTCAACCCGCTGCTCTGCAATCTCATGTCGATAAGATTCTATTCCACGCTCATGTACCCATTTCTCCAGAACATCCAGATGATTAAGGTTATAATTGGAGATAACGGAACCGAGATCAACATGAAGTCTGGGATTCTTCTCCCGAATGGCAAGCAATCGATCAATGGTCTCCTCCAGCTTCACAAAGTTCCCTTTGATGCCCCTTACGAAATCATGCATCTCCCCGACTCCATCTATAGATGGTTTTATTGAAAGCGGAACATGGGGAGGAAGATACATATCCATATATTCCAGAATTTTGAGTGTTGTCTTCTCAATCGCTTTCGGAGCTAAAGAATTGGTGGGAATACTGATTAGCTTCGGTTTCAGATAGATAAAGGCAAGTCTTAATATCTCAGCCAGATCCATTCTCATAAATGGTTCACCGCCTGATACATTGAAGAAATATATCGGACCAAGTGTTTTAAAGGTAGCCTCAATCTCCTTGAGTGTAAGGTCGTTTTTGGCAATGGCAGGATTTTCCAGATATACCCGTCCGATATTACAGGTCTTACAAAGACTACGGCAGGCAGCCGTAACGGAAAAGGTGATAGTTAAGGGATTGGCAGGTTTACCCAGTCCCTTTCTGGCTTTTTCGTAGGATCTCGCCCTGGGAGCAACATCTAAAAGATAATCACGAAGCCGCATTAATCTTCTAAGTCCTGTAAATCAAACCAGTCCATCGCACGATCTCTCGACCAGAGAAGAAATTCTCTAAGTTTTGCATTTATTAAGTGAGGGTCAATACTCCCTTTACTGAAAATAAGAGAAGTAAAAGGATTGTTACCCAGCATCTCTTTAAACAGCTCTGAATCAGGTTCATCAAGAACATTGTACAATTGCTTGTATTCCTCCAAAGAATGCAAATCTTCAAGGGGTGCGAACATGTTTCCACTAAGACATTCTACCAACAATTCCTGTCGCGGATACACCAATTTATCATTCTCAAGCTTTATCTGAAGTTCCCAGGTTGTGTCATTGTTATAGAAATACTGAAACACTTCACCCTTTTTAGTGATTACTTCATCGAGAGAAACAATTCTCTCATCATCGTCACTCCAATCTTCCTGCTCTTCTTCATCTTCGGCAACATCATGAAAGGTCTCTCCTTTAATGAGGAAGTAATGAGAACCATAATCTTCCCATGACATGGCTATCTGCAAAACATCATGAAGGCGGTCAAGGCTAATATTAGAGGGGACTATCAGTTTTCTCCAGACATCATATTCTACATTTGCTAATTTTATATGGAGTAGATAAAATCTTATTTTCACTGTTTGCTCCTGTTGTTTGTTATTTAATCCTATAACTTTGCTTTCTTCTGAAATAGTCAATGTTATTCTGAAATCTCTCTCTAAAAAGAAAGTCTTCTCAATTATTCCCTTTCAGGCAATTTGTTCTAAAATTGTTTCTACTACCGATTTTTTACGATTGGAAACTACATTCGCTATGTGCCATTTCTATGGGCATTGGTATTGGATATAAACTCCAGGGGCTGTCTCACAGCTTTCGCTGGGATTCATTATAAATTCCCCTCACCAGAAAAGTTTTAGAAAAACTTTTCTGGTGAGGGGAGAGGTCGATTTTCAGCCTTGAAAATCGGGTGAGGGGCTTTATTTCTCGTATATTTATCTTTTGGGACAGCCCCCAATTCATTTCAACATCTTATCTTCTTCTCCACTTTACTGCTCTGTTTTGAAACGGTGGAATTTCGCTGGAATCTCCCTAGAGCCTCCCTAGACCCTCCCTTGGATAGGCTAAAGTTATCCACAATTTGTTCATAACTTTTTCTACACTTTTTCCACCCTCTTGAGATAGAGCATAGAGGGGATTAAAATTGCTGAAATTCCGGAAAATGAAAATGGGAGATTACTTGGAATTTCGGAGAAGCACATAAAATTTTCTAAAATACTCTACCACTAAAAAAATCAACTTGGAAGTCCCTGCTTCGCTATGAACTTCTGTAGGGGAAAATGGCAGTATTTGTCCTGTACTATTTAAGAAAATAATAATATTAATTGACAGTTAATAGTCCGCTAATATATAATTGCATTTAAGGAGGTTAAAGATGGGTAAATTAGTTCTGATTATAACGATAATTCTATCGTCAGTGATGTTGATGGAAGCTGTAGTTTACAGCGATACTTTATTGAAAAAAGCACAAGCCGGAGATGCCAGATCTCAGTATGATTTGGGGACATATTATTTAGATGGTGAAAACAGTGAGATTAATATTGATGAAGGTGTCAACTGGTATCAAAAGTCTGCAGCACAGGGATATGCTCCTGCCGAGTATGAGCTGGCAATATGTTATGAACATGGATTCGGGGTTGTTCAAAGCGAAGCGGAAGCAGTTAAATGGTTCAAAAAATCAGCTGAGCACAACGATGCTAAGGCTCAGTCAACTCTTGCATATCGATACTCAATCGGACAGGGTGTTGAGAAAAATGAAGCAGAATCTGACCGCTGGCGTCTCTTGTCAGCTGAAAACGGAGACGCAGGATCACAGTTTTTGTTAGGATTAAAGTATTTCAACGGCTATTCCGTTCCCCGTGACCTGAAGGAATCGATGAAATGGTGCAAAATGGCTGCCTTGCAAGGTGACTCTGAAGCCCAGATAATGATGGGAGATTTTTACATTGATGCTGAGGTTGTCGAAAAGAACTATCCTGAAGCTGTGAAATGGTATGCAATGTCTGCTGAACAGGGTAATGTTGACAAGCAAGTGGATTTAGGAATGATGTTTCTGTACGGTGAGGGTGGTAAAATTGATTATCAGGAAGCTTATAAATGGTTTCTGCTCCAAAGTAAAAGACCGGGATACAACGGGATGTACGACACCGAACTCGGGTTGGCAAAAGAAAAGCTGAATCAGACACAAATCGATAAAGCTGTTGCAGATGTAAGACGGATAATGGATAAGCCCGGATTTCAGTTCCCAGAATATGATTATTACGACGAGGAATACTATGATGAATAGAACTTCAATGGAATTACGAATTAGAAGTGACTAATCCAAAAGTAACCCTCTATAGTAATGAATATTAACAAAAATGCTTCCAAAGCTTTATGGCGAAATGTATTCCCTGATTTTCCCTATAAACTGATATTATCAAAATTCGGAGAAATGTTCCAGGCAAAGAAAGTGTCGATTGAAAGAAATAAACCTGCTATCTTATAACTCAAAAACACCACTATTTACTGAGGTGGGAAGATTTAACAGTATCCTGAATCAAAAAATAGACTGTTCATCATAACCTATTGATAGTCAAACGAAAAATATGAAATCGGAAGGCTTTCGTGCTTATTTTTTTGTTGTTACGAGTAGTTATGTGAATAGACGCAATAAGCGAGCGAAAACCGACTTTCTTAAAGCGATAAGAAACACTGAACTCCCCTTCGTATGAAACCCCGCTGATTATAAGAGAGCAAGCAAGAATTCGTGTACCATTTTACAAATGCTTCCAGCCTATCGTTTTATAGTTTACATAACATTATCGCTGAAACAGCAAAAAATACACGCTAAACGCCTTTATTTACAATGTTTCTTGGCAATCATCACCTTGCGTTGCTCCTGCGGGTCACCTGCGGATATCTTGGGCAAAGGCGTAAGAGGGACGGATGAGAAACGGTAGTTAAACCTGTCATGGCTGGAAGCGTATGATTGGTTGATTAAGGGTGAAATCCGCATATCGTCTCATGGTTTTACCGTACCTTTCCTGTGGGTCTCCCGTGGCTTCCACGGTTAACCCACGGTTGACCCATGGTTGGGTTTGCCAAAACTGTAAGGCTTTGAATAGGGTTTAATGTATTGTATGTC
>JAFGVF010000221.1 GCA_016938155.1 Candidatus Cloacimonadota bacterium | reverse complement strand
TTGTTCACATCTCCGATATTTCATGGACAAAGAGAATTTATCACCCCAGAGAGATTTTCAAGAAGGGTCAATTAGTGAAAGCCGTTGTTCTTTCTGTTGATAGAACATTACATCGCATTGCTCTCGGGATCAAGCAATTATCACATGATCCATGGGATAGACTCGATACTCATCTCCCATTAAATACAGAAATAATCGGTAGAGTTTCAAAACTGATTCCTAAAGGTTTATTAGTGGATATACCGGTTGAAAATACAGTTGTTGAAGGCTTTGTTCCAATTTCTCATTTGGCTATTCCAAGTCTTGAGCAACCAGAACAATACTTCAAAATCGGCGAGGAATTACCGTTAAAAGTTATTGAACTTGATATGGAAAATCGTCGTCTTATCCTTTCAGTTAAGGCTTATTTCTTCTCTCGTGACCTGAATTTACAGGAAACTTATGTTCAGTTCCATCAAGAGCAGTACAACCAGATTATGCAACACCTTGATGAAGAGAGAGCTCGTAAAGAAGAAAGAAGAAAGAAAGCTAACTTCAAGAAAACTCAAGATGAGAATGCTGAAGTTTCAGATATTGAAGATGATGAGATAGAAGAAACTGAACATACTGTATCTCAAGAAGTTGAGATTACTGAACCTCAGACAGAGGAAACGGTTGTAATGGAACTTGAAGTTGAAGAAACTTCGGTTGCTGATGAACCTGAAGTTGCTGAAGATCCAGTGATTGAAGAAGAGAAAGAAACGGAAGTATAACTTATACTTCAATATATAAAAGGCGGAGGAGACTCCGCCTTTTTCTATTATTTGAATCCTTGCTCAATGTTTATTGTTGGGGGGATTAACTGCCTAAGGCGATTCTCGGGGATATGTTTTTTACCATTCATATTTATTCTGATAATGCTGTTTCTATCAAGCAGCGAAATCTCATCTAAAAGATAGGGAATTACATCATTTTGCTCAATCTCCCATGGAATGGTTATAATATGCATCGGTCGTGTTGGTATATCCACAAATTCATAATGCAACATATCATCAAAAGTAAGTTTTACATATCCCTTTGTTTCGTTCATTTCCGCAAATGAGGTCTTTTCAATGGAACCGCTGAAAATGATTGGAGTACCGTTATACTCATGAATCTGTCTGCGGTGAATATGCCCTGCTAAAACAGCGTGAAACTGAGCAGGTATTTCGGAAGGATTTATTGTATCCTCTCTACCTCTGAAAGTGAAGTTAACCGGACCGACAGATGCCCCATCCAGAGGGTGATGCACAATCAGTAAATTCAGGTCACCTTTTTGTTCGGTATAATTGGTTTTCCTGAGTATCTCAGGAAATGAGTTCCGTATATTACCTTTTACAAAAGGGAACCCACTCAGGCATATCTTTTTGCCTTGAATCTCAAGAGTGTAGGTCATCGGCTTGTCATAGATGTTTATTTCCGGTAAAGATATTAGCAACGAATCAGGAAGTTTGGAGCGTTCATGGTTTCCCGGAACAATAAATATTGGAATACCTGCTTTGGCAAAATCAAAAAGGTCGAGATAAACCATATCGATAATATTGATAGGTATCTTGCTTCGAAAGAAGAGATCACCACCATGAATAACGAGGTCATATTCTTCTCTTATGGCTGTATTGAGGATATTGCGAAAGTGCTGAAAAAAGTCAAACCCGCGTCGTCGTTTTTCGACTCGCGGGTTCAGCGGATAATCAAATCCAAGATGGGTATCACTAAAGAAAAGTATCTTTATGGGTTTCAACAAAGTTCGCTAAATCTTTATTTCAGGATATTCCTGTTTAAGCCTCTGAATAATAGACCTGAGGTCATCCAGTTCTTTTTCCTTGGTTTGTAAGAGTTTCCGTTCTACTTCTCTCTCATCATTTTCTTCCAGTAATCTAAAGAGAATCATCTTTATAAGAGTTGTAATTCGTTTGACCAGACCAAAGCCAATTAATACCATAATAGCAATGAAGCTAATGAAGTACATAGCTCTTCTGCGTCTCCAGTTTTTAACCTGTCTTTCCATTTCCTGGTGCTTTAGGAAGTGTGCTTTTTGAAGGTTCTCAAGACTTTCAACATACATGGGGATACTTTCCAAAACATCGTTTATCATTTTATCAGTCATTTTGTCGGAAACAATCATGGAATTGAATTGGTCTTTAATCAAATCAGTTTCGCTCTGGAAGTTCTTATCCTGATGAATAGTCTGTAAGAGAACAAGCATGGCGATATCGCCATTTGCTTTCTCTTGAGAGTTCAATGCATCCTTTAAAGGGTCTGCATCATTAGCGAGAGGACAGTTCTGCTCTTTTGCAAGCTTCATCTTAAAGCCGTAAAACATCCTCATATAGTGTTCTTTAGCTGATGCACAGTGATAAGAGCTTGCAAGGTGATAGCTATTGGATACCCATATCATTTTACCGGCTCGTGATTGATACCAGCCCATATAAAGACCGGTGGCTACACCAAAAATAAGAATCATCGCGACAAGCACATTGATGTAGTGCTTTACTGTTTCAAACCAAACACTTTTGTCTGCCATATTACACCAAATCCCCGTTATCAATTAACCTTGTTTTACCGATAAAAACTGCCAATACGATTCTTGTCTTGTCATCAGCAGATTCTTTAACGGCAAGTGTATCCCTGTCAACAAATTCGATATAATCAATTCGTCCCTGATTGGCAAGAATTATTTCTGTCATTGAGTTTCTGATTACTGTTAAAGAAGTTTCACCTCTTTGGTAAAGAGCTGCTGCCTGCTTCATTGAAAGGTTCAAACAAAGGGCTTGTTTTCTTTCTTCAGGAGAGAGATAAGTATTCCTGGAACTCATTGCCAAGCCGTCAGATTCCCTGACGGTAGGACAAGCCTTAATAACTGTTGAGATGTTCAGATCTTCAATCATTTTCTTTAAGACGGCTACCTGTTGAAAATCCTTTTCTCCCATATACATAAAGTCGGGTTTTATTAGATTCATCAGCTTTGTAACGATGGTAGTAACTCCCCGGAAGTGACCGGATCTGGTTGCTCCGCAGAGTATATCAGTTATCTCTTCAACATTAACCCAGGTTTTGTATCCTTCTGGGTACATCTCAGCATCTGTTGGAAGGAATATATAATCTACACCTGCATTTTCAGCAAGCTCTAAATCGCTTCTCAAAGTTCTCGGATAGCTATCTAAATCCTCATTAGGAGCGAATTGACTCGGGTTAACATATATACTCATTACAACTATTTTGCACTCTTTTCTGGCAGCTTCAGCAAGACTTATATGTCCTTTATGCAAAGCTCCCATCGTTGGAACAAATCCTACTTTAGACTTCCATGTAAGGGAATTCGTTACCTTTCTCATTTCGGCAACTGATTTAATTATTCTCATAAGTTCACCCTTTATGCTCTATGATTTTGTTCTTGTCATTAACGATAACAACGGTAGGAACATGTCCCTTAAGTTCATCCTGATTAAGTTGAACGAAACTGACGATAATCACTTTATCACCTCTGCGAACAAGTCTGGCAGCTGCTCCATTTACACCGATTATTCCTGAACCGGCTTTTCCTTCTATAACATAGGTTGCAAATCTGTTCCCATTATCAATATCATAAATCTCCACCTTCTCATTAGGCAAGATTCCTGTCTCATCCAATAAATCCTTATCTATTGTAATGCTTCCTACATAATTCAAATCCGTTTCCGTTACTGTGGCTCTGTGTATCTTGGCATAAAGCATTGTCCGAAGCATCTTAACTCCTTAATGTATATTCATAAAACAAAAAATCCACCCCTCTCATATTTGTAAATAATTTTCGCAACTCCATGATTCTCTGTAAATAATATCCGATAAATTCGTCAGGCATAACTTATCGACAGTTATTCCTTAACCTATTCCACGAGTTATATAGAGACAAATTGGGATGAAGCTATCTCTTCAAGTATCTGTACCTCGGCTTGGGGTAGGTCACGAAGTTTGTTAATCCTGAGAAGATTGAAGTAAATCTGAGCACAAT